>CASDUD010000161.1 GCA_949283725.1 uncultured Ruminococcus sp. | reverse complement strand
ATCACAGCGGAGGATTCTGCATCACTCCTGCGTTTCTTGCTGTGTATCACGGATACCCTGCCGGAAACGTAATCGAACTTGTTTTTCGTCCATTTTTTCTGAAATATTGCCTTTACTCATATAAAAAGAATTCCGATGTTTCCTTCTGGAAGCATCGGAGTTTTTGTATTTAGAAACCCCCCGGCTAGGCCGGGGTGTTCAGAAAAGCTTACAGCTATGAGTCTTGAAAAAGTAACTCCTTTTGATTATAATAAGTTTGCGGCTACCAACTGCAAAAAATAATCAAAAGGAGGTCATTGCAAAGTGAATGACATACATAGTTTATCACATTCGAAGTGGAATTGCAAGTACCACATTGTGTTTGCTCCAAAATATCGTAGAAAAGAGTTTTATGGAACAAAGAGACTGGAAATAGGTCAGATATTAAGACAACTTTGTAATTGGTATGGAGTAACTTTATTGGAAGCGGAGGCTTGCTCAGATCATATTCACATGCTCGTAGAAATACCGCCCAAGCATTCGGTGTCTTCTTTCATGGGATATCTGAAGGGTAAGAGCAGTATCATGATCTACAACAAATGGGGCAACATGAAGTACAAGTATCGAAATCGTTCCTTCTGGTGCAGAGGATATTATGTTGATACTGTTGGGAAGAATACAAAAGCAATCACCGAGTACATTCAGCATCAGCTTGAAGAGGACAGGTTGGCAGGGCAGCTTACGTTGGACGATTCAGACCCGTTTAACGGGTAAGCTGTAACATTTACGCAGAAGAACGTAGCCGCATGCGTCCGTGTTGATACGCCTTTCAAGGCGTAGCTTGTATTCTGAGCCCCTATGGGGCGTTTACGGAAAAACCCCCGGCTTTGCCGGGGGATGCTTATTGCACATGGCAGCTTGCTTAGGTGTGTTTGGCTTCTTCGTGTCGGCTCTGGAGAAATGAGATGATTGCCATCGCGATGATGATGCCATAACCCAGGAGGCTGAGCCAGTCCGGAATCTGAGCGAACAGCAAAAATCCAAGTCCGGCGGCAAAGAGGATCTGGGTGTAGTCATAAATTGAGACATCCTTCGCTGGGGCATAGCAGTAGGCAGATGTTATGCCGAATTGTCCGCCTGCTGCCGCCAGTCCTGCCAGGATGAGAATGACCATCTGTTTCCAGGTCATTGGCACATACGTCAGCAGCAGAAGCGGAAGTGTAATGAGACAGGAAAACGCCGAAAAGAAAAAGACAATATATGCCTTATTTTCCCCCATCTGTCCCAGGCGGCGTACCATGGTATATGCCAGCCCAGCCCCAAAGCCGCCGAGCAGGCCAATGAGGGATGGGAAGAACTGGGTATTCGAAAAGCTAGGCTTGATGACACACAAGGCTCCTACAAATGCCCCCAGGATCAACAGCCCCTGTTTCCAAGAGAGTTTTTCCCGGAGCAGTGCCCAGGAGCAGAGTACGGCAAAGAAAGGCGACATTTTGTTGAGAATGGAAGCATCCGACAGTGCTAGGTGGTCAATGGCATAGAAATTGCAGAAAATCCCTACCGTTCCGGCGGCGGCACGCACGAACAGCGTAGGAAGTGTATGCGGCGCAGGGCGGAAAGAGGCGCGTTCTCGCAGCAGAATGATCAAAGCGAACAGCAGGGCAACCAGGTTTCGGAAAAAACTCTTTTGGAGAAAGGGCAGATCGCCCGCAAGCCGGGCAAAGGCATTCATCCAGGCAAAGCAGAAGGCGGAGAGTATGATGTAAATTGTGCCTTTCTGTCGATTGGAAAGTGTCATGGAATGTTGGAACCTCCTTTTTGAAATAGAACTGTACAGTGTTGCCTCAAACCTTTCGGGTTTTGTGGTGGACAGGCTGACCGGTGAATTTGGAAGCGGTGAAGGTCTGTTCCCCATATAAACCGTAATAGCCGGAAAGTAGATAACTCACAGCAATTGCAAGCAGATAGTAGGGCAGTCCTGCTGTCCCGAACAGTTCCATGGCAATCAGCAGCGAGGCAATCGGACAGTTGGTAACACCGCAGAACAAGGCTGCCATGCCAACAGCGGCGCACAGCGACGGAGAGAGGGAGAGAATTTGCCCACATAGACAGCCGAAGGTGGCACCGATAAAGAAGGTAGGGACAATTTCTCCGCCTTTAAAGCCACCCGCCAGTGTCACCGATGTAAAGAGAATCTTTGCCAGAAAAGCGTACCAATGCACTTCTCCGGTGAGCGCACGTTCGATAATGTGGGTGCCCACGCCTAAATAGTCCGTGCTGCGTAAAAGCAGAATGAGCAGCCATATGACACCGCTTGCCGCCAAAATACGCAGATAGGGGTTGGGCAGCCACCGCTGAAAGAGCTGCTGCGCACGCTGCAAAGATATACAGAAGAGAATGCTAACCGCCGCACAGCAAACGCCCACCAGCAAAATTTTTAGTGCAGGTATCACTTGCAGCGGGGGAATATCTGTCACAGTATACTGCGCCAGAGGCACACCCATCCAGCCAGCCACAAGGGAGGCGGTTAATGAGGCGATCGTACACGGGACCAGTGCTGCATAGCGCATAACACCGACACACGCTACCTCCATGGCAAAGATAGGGGCTGCAATGGGCGTGCGGAAGATAGAAGCAAAGGCAGCAGACATCCCGCATAAAATCAAGACTTCTTTATCCCGCTGCGCCAGCTTTAGCAGTCTGCCGAGCGACCCGCCGAGACTGCCGCCCAACTGGAGGGCTGCGCCTTCCCGTCCGGCACTGCCGCCGCAGAAGTGGGTGATGATGGTGGATAGGAAGATCAATGGTGCCATCTGTACCGGCAAGTCGGTTTCTGCCCGCAGCGATGCGATTACCATATTGGTTCCTTTGTCCCGCTGGTTGTGGGTGATGCGATAGAGCCATACAATCAGCAGCCCACCCAGCGGCAGGGTCAGTGGTACCCAGGTGTGCGCCATACGAAAGTTTGTAACCCATTCAATGGCATAGACAAAGGCAGCCCCCGCCACTCCAACGATGCCGCCGGTGCCAATGGCATACAAAAGCCAGCGCACTAAGAGTCGCAGATGCGAAATCACATGGATCAGTCCGTGCCAACTACGCCCCTTCCAGCGGACAAATTGGCTGTGCCATGTCTGTCGAAATTGCATAAAATTCACCCTCTTAAAGCTGTTAGAGCTTGTTCCGTATCTTGGCGTGCGTAGATTTTCGAGGGCATTTTCGCTGGTTTCAAGACAAAAATCCGCTAGGTGTGGCTTTCGCCTGGCAAGGATTTTTCACACAGAAACCAGCAAAATGCACCGAAAAGATGCGTGCGAAGAGATGTGAAACAGGTGCTTGGAGAGGAATATTTTTGGGTTCTCTCTGACGGCATATCTCTTCTTTGCACCCCGGAAATGGACATGTAATTCACACAAGTACATCCTCTGATGCGAAGTTACACCAGAGGATGTGAAGTGCCTGCTATATGTGCAGGGCAAGCAATAGAAACAAATGATTAATAATTCTGTGCCTGAATCATAAAGTATGCCTGCGGATGGCGGCATACCGGACAAATTTCCGGTGCCTGTTTGCCGATGACAATGTGCCCGCAGTTGGCGCATTCCCAGATGGTATCGCCGTCCCGAGAGAACACAAGCCCTCCCTCAATGTTGGCGAGCAGCTTGCGATAACGCTCTTCATGGGTTTTTTCAATACGTCCCACTGCTTCGAACAGCGCAGCGATCTGCGTAAAGCCCTCTGCCTTTGCCTGCTCTGCAAATTCTTGGTACATATCCGTCCATTCATAGTGTTCGCCAGCGGCCGCATCTGTCAGATTTTCCGTTGTTTCTGGCATTTCGCCGCCGTGCAACAACTTGAACCAAATTTTGGCGTGTTCCTTTTCGTTGCTGGCGGTTTCCTCGAAGAGTTTGCCAATCTGGACATAGCCATCCTTTTTGGCTTTCGAGGCATAGTAGGTGTACTTCGTGTACGCCTGGGCTTCGCCGGCGAATGCGGCGAGCAGGTTCTTTTCTGTCTGGGAGCCTTTGAGTTCTGCCATAATTTCCTCCTGTCTGGCATAGGCAAGTACGTTCCTCATCCTGCCTGTGGTTTGTTTTGCTTCTGTTGTTCTGCGACTGCCCGGCACTTTGGGCAGAGACCATAGAACACGATTTGGTGGGACTCGATGAGAAAGCCCTCTGGGTTGCACACCTTTTTACAAAGGTCGCTTTGATACGGCATATTCACATCAAAAATGCGCCCGCAGCGGCGGCAGTCCATGTGATAATGTGGAACGGTGTTAAAGTCAAAACAGTCCGCCCCATTGGGGATGGGAATATGCAGAATTTCACCCTGTTCTGATAGAATCTTTAGATTGCGATAGACAGTTGCCTTGCTGATGAGTGTGTTCTCTGCCGCGATCTCTCGAAAAATCTCATCGGCCGTGGGATGGTTCTGCATACGGCGTACCGTCTCCAACACCAGGCGACGCTGGAGTGTGTTGCGGTTTTTCATAAAAATCATCCTTTGTGTGCGCTTGCCTGTTATGTTATTCTGCCTGCGCTAATAATATCAGTTATTAAATAATATTATATCCTTTATAAGATGATTTGTCAAGAGGTTTTTAGAAATCTGCGTGTGCAAGGGAAAAATACAAAATTTCACCGCAACATAGTCGTATATTATGATTCTGTATCATTTTCCGGATGAAGCTGTACGGCTTCGCCGTTTAGAATCTTGCTGGACGTACGCAGGGCGCACATTTTCCCGCACATGGAGCAGGTGTGCTGTTCCTGGGGCGGACGGCTCTCAAAGTAGCGTCTGGCCTTTTCTGGGTCGATGGCGTGTTGGAACATCCCTTCCCAATCCACAGCGGCACGTGCCTTACTCATGGCGTTATCCCAGTCCCTCGCACCGGGCAGTCCCTTTGCAAGATCAGCGGCGTGGGCGGCAATTTTCGATGCCACGATGCCCTCTCGCACATCCTCAAGTTCGGGTAGGCGCAGGTGTTCTGCCGGGGTTACATAGCAGAGGAAGTCTGCTCCGTTTGCGGCCGCAATAGCACCACCGATGGCGGAGGTGATGTGGTCATAGCCCGGCGCAATATCCGTTACCAGCGGCCCCAGCACATAGAATGGTGCTCCGTGGCAGAGCCGTTTTTGCAGCTTCATATTGGCGGCGATCTCATCCATTGCCATATGACCGGGTCCCTCGACCATGACTTGCACGTCCCGTGCCCAAGCACGTTCGGTGAGGTGGCCAAGTTCCACCAGTTCGCTGATCTGACCAGCGTCGGTGCTGTCGGCGATAGAGCCAGGGCGTAGGGCATCGCCTAGGCTGATGGTTACGTCGTATGTTCTCAGGATGTCCAGGACATCGTCATAATATGCATAGAAGGGATTTTCTTCTCCCGTCATTTCCATCCAGGCAAAGAGGAGCGAACCGCCACGAGAGACGATATGTGTGGTGCGCTTTTGGCGTTTCATCGCTTCTACCGCCCGGCGGTTGATGCCGGCGTGGATGGTCTGAAAATCTACGCCTTCTCGGGCGTGTGCCTCTAGTACTTTTAAAAAATCTTCTGCCTTGATGTCGGCGAGTTCTTTTTCCAGATAGCCGATCGCATCGTACATCGGTACCGTGCCGATCATGGCGGGGGACATTTCGATGAGTTCCTTCCGGAAGGTGTGGGTTTTGCCATAGTTAGAGAGATCCATAATGGCTTCGCAGTGAAAGTCAAGCGCCAGACGAACTTTTTCGAATTCTGCCGAATAGTCCCGGCAGTCACCGGAGATTCCGAGATTCACATTGATTTTGGTGCGCAGTCCCTCGCCGATACCGGCAGGATGCAGACACTTGTGTCCGATGTTGGCGGGAATGCAGACAGTTCCCTTGGCGACACGCTGCCGAATCAGGTCGGGGTCGAGGTGTTCCTCCTGGGCAACGATCTCCATTTCCGGCGTAAGAATGCCTTGTTTTGCGGCATCCATCTGCGTTTGATATACTGCCATCTCATCCATCCTTTCTATGTGTGGCGTATAGGTGTGTGGTCTAGTGTGCATCGCTTTCAGAACGCAAGCGGGATCACATCACTTCTCCTATGCGATAATTGTGGGCGATGGGACCATTGCCATGTCCCAGTGTCAGCCCGGCTTGTATGGTGTGTGTGATATAATTTTTGGCGCGGCGCACGCTGTGTTCCAGGGAAAATCCCTGCGCTAGAAAAACAGCAATGGCGGACGAAAGCGTACAGCCGGTGCCGTGGGTGTTGTCGGTGGGGATCTTTTGCCCAGGAATCCAGGTAGGTTCCCCGTCGCAGTATAAGAGGTCGTTGCTGGTGCAGACGCAGTGGCCGCCCTTAAGCAAAATGGCAGTACCATAGGCACGGGATAGGGCAGCGGCCGCCTGTTCCATCTGTCCGGGAGAAGTGATCTCCAGCCCAGTCATCGCCTGGGCTTCGGGAATGTTGGGGGTGATCAGGCTGGCAAGCGGCAAAAGTTTCGTTTCCAGCACTTGTACCGCTTCCGTGCGAATCAGGTTTGTGCCGCTGGTGGCGATCATCACTGGATCTACCACTACATGGGGCAGCTGATATCGCTGGATAACCTCTACAATTGTCTGAATCTGGGGGATATCATATACCATGCCGATCTTGACGGCCAGGGGCGGAATATCCGAACAGATCGATTCCAGCTGCTGCTTTAAGAAGTCAGCGGGGACGGGCAGTATGCCTTGTACTGCGATTGTATTTTGTGCGGTCAGGGCTGTGATGGCGCTCATGCCATAGCCGCCCAGCACCGTAATGGTTTTGATATCTGCCTGTATACCGGCACCGCCGCTGCAGTCACTGCCGGCAATGGTCAGAACGGGCTGTCTTGTCATAGGGTGGGCAGCTCCTTCTGCTGGAATGGGGCAGTGACTCTGCGCAGAGCTTTTGTTGCCTGGGTAACATCGGATTGCCCAAAGATGGCAGAGATCACGGCTACGCCATCGACGCCGGACGCATACAGCTGTGGGATATTTTGGACATTGATACCGCCAATGGCAACTACCGGAATGGAAACGGCTTTTTTGATCGCACAGAGTGTGGCATAGGGCAGGAGTGTGGCGTCATGCTTGGTCTTTGTGTGAAAAACAGCCCCGCATCCGATATAAGTAGCCCCATTCTGCTGTGCCTTGCACGCCTCTTCAACGCTATGGGCGCTGGCGCCGATGATGGCGTTTTCGCCGAGTATCTCACGTGCCTTTTGTACCTTAGCGTCTCGTTTCCCGAGATGGACGCCATCTGCGCCTAGGATCCGCGCGGCTTCGACATCATCGTCGATGATACAGGGGATGTGGGCGGCTTTGCACATTTGCACAAGCGGATATGCCAGTTCAATTCGTCGTTTGGTGGTACAGTTTTTCTCCCGAATCTGAAGCATGGTAATGCCGCCGTCAATGGCACTGCGCACCTGTTGGGTGAGGTCAGCACAGGGGGCAGTAATGGCATACAGCTCCAAGGCGGAGGGGGAAAATTGCATAGGGAAAACTCCTTTCTTTTGTCACAGGCGATACGCTTATCTGTATGGTTCTCTTTTTACGATATTGCTATAGAAAAAGAGAACGTACCAGGACGGTACGTTCTCCCAAAGGCAGATCTATCGCTGGAAAGACAGTTTTGTCATTAGACAAATTCTGTTACTTTTTTTCGGCGAAGATGCGTCATCATTTTTTGCGTACCCAAAGCGAAAAACTCTAGTGTCGCTGCATATTTGTCCACAAAGGTGATCAGATAGCTCTCTTTATATTGCGGCATCTGGGGTGTTACCGGCCACATATGCTTTTCGATCATGTCAATTTCCCGAGCATTTAAGGTGAATCGAGCCCTTGCGTTTTGGGCAGCGACAGTCGGGTGATGTGCGCTGTGGGATTTCTGGTCGGAAGAAACATTGCGGTCATATTGTTCCGTCTCATAGAAGTACAAATCGTGCAGCAGTCCGGCACGAGCGGCAGAGACGGCGTCCCAATGAAAAAAGCGACAGACCAGGTAGTTATAATAAGAAACATTCAGGCTATGCTGAAATCGGGTAGTATACTTATGGTGGCGATAGCGTTTGAGTGCCTGCACATCGGTGTGTTCCAGAATGTCTGAAACAGCTTTGTAGTAGGCAAGAGCGGTTAATTCTTTTTTTGAACCGGTTGCATGGAGCATGCAACGCACCATCCTTTCTGGGAGGGAAATCTCCCAAGGGCAGCCGCACGGACAAGGTATCCGCACGGGTGCATTACGCTTACAGCAGCCATCCGAATGACAACTGGTGTTACCATTAGAAATACTCTACGATTAGTGTACCAGATTTCTGTGATTTTGTCAAGGGAATCTCTGCAAAATTCCAGGGCTTACGCATGAGCGTACAAAATGTGCAAATCAAAAACTACTTTCTGTTTCCAAATCAAGATTTACAACTAATTTTAATTAAAAATCAAATGTGAATCAAGCTGAATTGCATTTATAGTTCAATTTTTTGTGCAAAATGATATTTATATGTGAAATCTGTGCAAAATTCCCGCTAAAAAGCACAACGCTCTTTGAGGGAACGCTGTGCTTTTTAAGAGTCAAAAAAGAGTTCTTATGCATCTGCTGTCGGAAGTTGGTTTATAAGCGATACGAGGAATCGCAGCAATACCGAAGCATCGGAAGCAGAGACAGCGCCATCGCCGTTACAGTCCGCATTGTACGTCTGCTGCTGGTTAAACTGTACCACTCCGGCAATAGAACGGTTCAGCAATACGGCATCCGTGATATCCACTCGTCCATCCAGGTTGGTATCGCCATAGAACACCTCGCCCACCGGAATTGTAGTGGTCGTTTCAACGCCGCTTTGTGTGACAGCAGTTGTCTGTGTGGTGGTTTCTGTGGTCGTTGTTTCTGTCGTAATATCGGTGGTACTGGTTGTGCCGGTTGTCTCACCGCCGCCAACGAGTTTTAGAACACCAAAGACACTGGTGTTGATATAGCCCTGACCGCTGAGATCGTTCCAGTTGGCAATGCTGGTACGTTTGCCGTCGCCGGTGCCATCGTCGTTGATCTGCACATCAAAGCCCACGATCTGACCGCTGTAAAAATTGCCCAGCGAATAGGGAATGGCGACCTCTACCAGATAGCCGTCATCCGTCACTGCTGCGGCAGAAATAAACGCATCAGTGGAGCGTCCATCCGTGACGGTTTTATCGTTTTCATAATTGATTCGGCACTGAATATCATCGGATGCATAGGAGCTGGTCTTTTGGTTGTTCTCATCAAAGAATACTTCTACCGTATCCTGCTCATACGCATTGACGCTGGCTACGCTCAGTACCGGGTCGGTCACTTCGGTCAGCACATAGAGATAATTTTCATCCCAGAGCATTTTCGAAGTACCCGTTGCGCCGTTGCCCATGGAGTAGTTACTCACCTGGATGGTGTTGGCGTCTGCCCAGGCATCATCAATCACGCCATCGATCTCGACGGGTGTTTCGGAGTAGGTCGCTTCGGCGTAGTTGGGCTGATTCGCCAGGGTGACGATGCCGCAGGTGGGGAGTACGCCGTCTGCATTGGTATCGTGGTAGAACCCATCGGCAAAGGCTGCATCATTCCAGCCATATTGCCCATAGACAATGTCAAGATAGAGTATATCGCCGACTTTGCCTGTTACAGAGGTATCTGTAATATCTGCGGAACAGGAAAGCGGAATGGTGCAATCCACATATAAATTAGGGTTGTCGTACGGATAGAATCCGCAAATAAATGAACCGGTCTGGCTATCACGGCTGCCGTATATGGCGTTTATGGTGTTTTCCTCGCTATCTGCGGTTCCGTAAGTACGAATCGTCATAAACGTATCGTGCCATGCCGCCTTGAAGTACGCACCGGATTCGCCAATATACTGCGGTGTACTGATCTCCAGTGCCCGTTCCAGATCCTCTTCGGTACCGTCATAATAATACGCAGTCATAGTCTGAATGGACTCTACTTCTGAATCCGTGTCAATCACTGCATAATACGCAGGCTTTGCCTGATAATCCTTGTCAAAGAGCAGCGGATAGCCACCGATCCAGCTGGTGGAATCCGTAATACCCCACAGCACCACTGCCGTCAGATTCACGCCGGAATCCTTCATCTCTTTATAGAGCTTGAATACATCCTGATAGCGCTGGGCTAAAGTCAGCTGGTCAGCGTATTCGTTCGACTTTTCGGAAATATCTAGTTCTGTGATTTGAATTTCCAGCCCCAAATCTGCGTACTGCTGAATGGATTCCCGGTAAAGGTCGATAGAAGGATAGCTTTCGGAGATGTGTGACTGCATCCCCATGCCGTCAATCAAGTCGGCCTCAATCAGCGGCGTGAGAATATCGCTGATGATATATGCCTGCTTATTGGGCGAGTATTCGTTGTAGTCGTTGTAGAACAGCTTGCAGCCTTCCGGTGCATACTTCCGGGCATACTCGAATGCCAGCGGGATATACGATTGGTCGCCATAGACCTTCACCCATGCCGACTGGCCGTTCACTTCATTGTTTGAACCAGGATCACGGATGGTACCAGCATCCGATGCCGCTTCATTTACCACATCCCATGCATAAAATTCCACATCCGGATAGTCTGCCGCCAGCGTCTCCATGACAAGCTTGATATAATTTTCCAGCCGTTGGGTCATCTTTTCTTTCGAAACCCATGCACCGTCTGAATCAAAGTTTTCCTTGAAGAACCAGTCTGGCGTCTGGCTGTGCCATACCAGTACGTGACCCCGCACGGGAATGTCGTTTTCTCCGGCGAATCGAAGCATTTCGTCGGCCTCATCTAGCGAGATTTGTGGCATGGTGTCGTCGCCGGTTTCCTGGACATATGCCTGAGACAATGCCTGGTCGAGTACGCTATCCGGCTTCAGTTCGTTGCCGAGGGTCAGGCTGTTATAGTGTTTCAGAATCAGATCCTTGGTGGCGTTCTGGTTGAACTCCGAATCGGTGCAGGCGCATCCGATTTTGAAGTAGTCTGCATAGGCATCCTGGAGTGCCGTGATGTCCTCTTGAATTGCCGGGTCGGGCAGGTGCTGACCTATGGCATCGTCCATATAGAAGTTCATCAAATCCTGTTCCGTCGGGGCACTGGTATAGCCGGTCTGCACATAAATATAGAAATTCGTGGCGCCCGCAGGCACGGTGAATTCACTGCCGACATACGTCCATTCTCCCTTATTCGCCGTTTCGGTGGCAATGGTGTAGTAATTTTCTTGACCGTTCAAGTCATACTGTAAGTTGATGGAGAATTTCTGGGTGTCACTGTACTGTGCCCCATCATACAGTACATAGCATCCAATATTGTAATAGCCGCCTGCCACCATGATATCTGCTGCACTGCGGGTTGCACCGTTCCAAAGCTGCGTTCTGCCGGAGACATAGAGACTCTGGGTGCCGCTGTGGGCGTATTGGGTCGAAAGCGCAGCGGAAGCATCGCCTCTTCCGTTCCACCCTTGGTTGGTGCTGTCCTCAAAGTCACAGGTGAATGCGTCATCCAACTGGATCTCTGTCCGTTCACCTTGCAGGAGCACTTCATCGATATAGTAGGTTTGATCGGTTCCGGCATTGGGCATCTCCACATAGAGTATCACACCTGTAGCACCGGTGGGAATGGTATAACTGCCCGACATCGTCACCCAATTGCCTGCTGTCGCCTGTGCTGCCGCTACCTGGTCATAATGGTCTGTGCCACTGGCATCCGTATAGAGCATCTTGATCGCCATATTCTGCGAACCGCTGCCCTCATACATGGCGCTGGCGGAGATCTCATAGGTTTGGCCCGCTGCCACGACGCCTGTCAGGGAACAGCGGGGTGCGCCCCAGCTGTTGGTGCGGTCATAGCAGTAGAGCGAAGTGTTTCCTTCGTATGCCTGGTCGGTAGATAGCGTCAGCGATGCACCAACGCCTTTCCACGCACCATAGCCGCTTTCAAAGGTATCATGCATCAGCGTTTCGGCTTCTGCCGCACTCGTCAGCACGATGGAGGGAAGTATCCCGCACGCCAGCACACCTGCCAGCCCTATGGCTAGAATTTTTTGACACTTCATTGTACTCATCCTTTCTGCTGAGAACCTTTCTTCACAAGATGCCACGGCAGCCTTTTGGCATCTTTGCCCCATGACTTTGCCCGAGATTCTTGCAATACATACCGTATTGCTGCGGCTTTCTTGCTTTGCCATGCACAAATCTGCCGAAAAATTGGCTCGCGTCCCTTGGAAGACGGGTTTTGAAACTTTTCCAATAAGACAGCCGCACAAAAATGTTTCCCAGCTTGATACGGCATTTTCCATGAAATTTATCCATATTTTTCATGGATTTCATGGAAATAGTATAGCATTTTATTAGAAAAATGTCAACCACTTTTCTAGGACTTGTTTGAAAAATTGCTATTACTGGATGCTAGGAGAAATCCGCAGGCAGGCTTTCTCCTGGAAAGGATTTTTCACGCAGAAACCAGCGAAATGCACCGAAAAGATGTATGCGAAGAGATGCGGAACAGGTTCTAAGGGATCACTGAATAAACCCCACTTACGGCTCGACACGTATCTTGCTTGCATCTTTTTCGTCAGACAGGTCCTTATTTTTCGGGGCAGAACGTCTTTGCAGAAACTGCGACATTTTCCCTTGCAGAACGACAAAAACCGTGTTATAATGAAATCATACTTTACATAACCATTCCTATGGACGGTATTGTCCATATTTTTAGAGAGGATATCCTATGATGCGATTTTTTTCTGTACGTCGTACCTGTCAGCTATTGTGTTTTTGCCTGGCAGCCGTTTTTTCCATGCAGATTCTGGGCGGATGTGCCAGCCAAAATCAAGAGAGCGACGGCTCCGGCTATTTGTTTACCATCAGTCTGCCCGCCAATCCCCAGAGCCTTGACCCCCAGTCGGCGACGGATTCTGCCTCCAAGACGATTTTGCGCAACCTCTATGAGGGGCTGGTCGAGCAGAATTCGGATGGTTCGATAACACTTGCCGCCGCCGAAAGTTACACCGTTTCAGAGGACCGCCTGGTCTATACTTTTACGCTCCACGATGACCGATACTGGTACTATGATGAAAATCAGAACGACACCATCGATGAGGGAGAATCCTGGCGGGTGACAGCACAGGACTATGTGTACGCCTTCCAGCGCATTTTTGATGCCCAGACCCAATCGCCTTATGTGGAGACATTTTCCGCTATTCAAAATGGCATAGAAGCCAATCAGGGTACGGCCGCATTAAGCGACATCGGTGTGATGGCGGTGAGCGATACAGTTTTGCAGTTCACGCTTGCCTATCCAGATGCCCGATTTTTGAATCATCTCGCCAGCACGGCGGCCTATCCCTGCAATGAAGCGTTTTTTCTAGGCACCAAGGGAAAATATGGGTTGGATCAGACTGCGGTTGCCTCGTGCGGTGCCTTTTATCTACGGTTGTGGTTTTATGACCCATATGGCAGTGACAACCTTATCTATATGCGCCGCAACGCCGCCAACCGCACGGCTCGCAGCGTCTATCCCACAAACCTGACCTTTCAGATTCGCAGGGATGCACAAGAGGTGATGGACGATTTTCAGGAAGGCACGGCAGATTTGGTGACCACATCGTTGTACCAGCCACAGTACATGGAACGAGACGGTTACACAGTCACGGCACAGTACGCCACCACGTTAGGATTGATTTTCAACCCAGACAACACCGACTTTGCCAACCAAAACATTCGAGAGGCTCTTTCGCTGGGCATTGACCGTTCCAACATCGGCGGCGATTCCAACGGGGATCTTTTGCCGGCATACGGTATTATTCCACCCGCACTTCACTGGAATGGCGCAACCTATCGGGAACAGATGCCGGAGACGGTAACGGAATTTTCACAGGAGGCGGCACTGGCGGCGTTTCAGCGGGGGATGCAGGAACTGCAAAAGGAATCGCTAGACACTACAAAAATTCTCGTCTGTGCCCCCCTGATGGACTGCGAAAACCTCCACGACATTCTCCAGACCTGGCAGCGCATTTTTGGTTTTTACATTGGCATTGAAGAGGTCTCTGAGTCGGATTATTGGCAGCGACTGGCGGAGAAGAAATACACCATCGCTGTCTATGGTTTAACCCCGGCGCAGGATGATCCCGTCTCCGCCCTGATGGCGTTCCAGTCGGAGGAAAACGACTTTTACTACAACAGTTCCACTGTCGATTCTCTCTTGACCGATCTGCGCACGGCGGGTACCTCATCAGAACTGCTCCAAAAGTGCAGCCAACTGGAGCAGACGATTCTCGATGAGATGCAGTTTATTCCCATCTTCTATAAGAATCAGTATCTGCTTACCAAAAGCGGTAATGCGGATATCGAATATGACCCTTTTACTGATTCCCTAAATCTACGGGATGCTAAGCACTTTGAATAAGAACCTGTTCGAACGCTTTTCCTATGTAGTTTTTCCGTGCATTTATAGATTTCCAGAACTTACCTTTCACAAAATGCGCCCTGCTGCATACAATACCAGTAACAGCAAGGCGCCTGCTTTCAAATAGATGAGAACTTGTTCATATAGAAGAAGTTCTCATAGCTGCTGCCATCCGGAATGATGTCATCTCCATGTTTGGAACACATCTTTCTGGCGGGCAGCTGCTATTTTTATCTGGATATAACAAAAACGGGATATGCCAACATCCAAAGTTCGTATATCCCGTTTCTCTATCCAAAATGGTGCGGATAAGAGGACTTGAACCTCCACCTCCTTGCGAAGACTAGCACCTGAAGCTAGCGCGTCTGCCAATTCCGCCATATCCGCAAAAGGGTATTTTCCCACATTGCATAACAAGAGATCTTCTGGTGCGGATAAGAGGACTTGAACCTCCACCCCCTTGCGAGGACTAGCACCTGAAGCTAGCGCGTCTGCCAATTCCGCCATATCCGCAAATTACCGGATCTCTTGATTGTACAATGGGTTTTACCCATATGGTGCGGATAAGAGGACTTGAACCTCCACCTCCTTGCGAAGACTAGCACCTGAAGCTAGCGCGTCTGCCAATTCCGCCATATCCGCATTTCTCATCGCTTTTTGCGACGTTTTATATTATATCATAGCTTTTGCGGTTTGTCAAGCTTTTTTTGCGATTTTTTTCGTTTTTTCCGTATGTGACTCCGTATATGTATTTTTGAACAAATTTTTGAAAAATTCCTGCCCAGCGATACGTTTTGTTGGGGCATCTTTTGCTGAGCTTTTGTAGAAATTCCGTGTCACCCTTGCACATTGCCCAGGACTGTGCTATAATATTGATACATATAAAAATAGAAAGAAGCGTGAACATGGAACATTATCTGGACAACGCCGCCACTACGAAACCTTGTGCAGAGGCAACGGAAGCGGTGATGCGCTGCCTTTCGGAGGCGTATGGCAACCCCTCTTCGCTCCATACCAAAGGCTTGCAGGCACAGCATGAAATGGACAAGGCACGGGAACAGCTTGCCTATGCGCTGGGATGCAAGCCGCAGGAGATTATATTTACTTCCGGTGCCACAGAGAGTAACAACCTGGCACTGCGGGGGGCTGCAGCTGCCTATGGGCGCAGACGGAAGAAAATCGTAGTAAGTGCGGTCGAACACGCTTCGGTGCGGCAGACGATGGCGGCGCTGGCAGAACAGGGCTTTGTCATAGAGACCATTTTGCCAGGGCAGGACGGACTGTACCACGCTTCGGACTTTTTGCGGGCGGTCGATGATGACACTTGTCTGATCAGCATGATGCTGGTCAACAATGAAAACGGCTGTCGAATGCCGGTCGAGGAGACATTTCGGGTGGTGAAGCGGCAGGATCCGGCAGTCATCACCCACTGTGATGCTGTCCAGGGCTTTTTAAAAATTCCCTTCCGTACGAGAACGCTCGGGGCAGATTTGATCTCTCTTAGCGGCCATAAGGTTCATGGTGTCAAGGGTGCGGGTGCTCTGTATATCAAACAGGGTGTCCGGGTAAAGCCAGTGCTTTTCGGCGGACATCAGGAAAAGGGACTGCGGCCGGGCACAGAGAGCGTGCCGCTGATTGCCGCCTTTGGGGCAGCGGTTGGCGCGCTTTTCCCCACGTTGGAAACACGTGGACAGAAGGTGCAGGCACTGCGGACACGGCTGATCGAACAGCTTCGCACGATGGAGGGCGTTTTTATTCGGGATCTGCCCGATGGCTCGCCCTATGTGCTGAATATATCGCTGCTGGGTTATCGCTCGGAGATCGTGCTGCACTTTTTGGAGAAGCGGGATATCTATCTTTCCAGTGGGTCGGCCTGTTCTAAAGGTGCGAGCAGCGGTGTGCTGGAAACATTCGGTGCAAAACGAAAAGAAGTGGACAGCGCGCTGCGTATCAGCCTGAGTGCAGAGAATACTGTGGCAGATATCGATGCCTTGGTGCAGGGATTGAGGGCGGCACAACAGACGCTCCTGCGCAGTCATACATAAGCACCTGTTTGGGATCTTTTCATACATATCTTTTGGATGGGTTTTGCTGCTTTCGTCGTGAAAAATTTGCCTGAAAATCGATGAAAATACACGACAAGATCTACGCACGCCAAGATACCCAACACACGTCACAAAATTAGAGCATCTCTCATGTCGCGGCAAAGTCCCGCAGATGATGGGCGAGGGATGCTAATCAGAGAGGAACAGTGAAATATGGCAAAAGAATTGATTTTAGCAAAATATGGAGAAATGGCATTAAAGGGGCTGAATCGAGGAACCTTTGAAGATATTCTGATGAAAAATCTGCGCCGCCGTCTGAAAAAGTTTGGATCTTTCCGGCTGAACCGGGCACAGTCTACGATTTATATGGAACCGCTTTCGGAGGATATCGATCTGGACGAGGTGCTGGAACAACTGATGTGTGTCTTTGGAATTGCCACACTCTGCAGGGCGTGCGTCTGCGAAAAGTCGATGGAGGACATCTGCGAAAAGGCGGTGCCCTATCTGGATGAGGCGCTTTTGGGGGCGCATACTTTTAAGGTAGAAGCCAAGCGAGCGGA
>CASDUD010000160.1 GCA_949283725.1 uncultured Ruminococcus sp. | reverse complement strand
ATGTGTATATGGGAATCGATTCTAATGCGCCGAAATGGCGTGAAATTATAGGAAGGAAAGGTAGTTTTGCTATGACATACAGTTATTTTCCAGGCTGTACGCTTAAGACCAAGGCAAAAGACTTGGATCGTTATGCCCGGATCTCTGCACAGGCACTGGGCTTTACGCTGGAAGAACTCCCGGATTGGCAGTGCTGCGGCGGCGTGTATCCGATGGCAAAAAATGAGATCGCCACAAAGCTCTCATCCATCCGAGCACTAGCAAAGGCGCAGGAATTGGGTCAGCCGCTGGTGACTCTATGTTCTGCTTGCCACAATGTCATCAAGCAGGTCAATTATGATATGCAGACCGATGACAACCTCGCGCTGAAAGCCAATAACTATTTGAAATTGGACACGCCGTATCATGGTGAGGCAGAAGTGCTGCATTATCTGGAAGTACTGCGGGATAAAGTGGGCTTTGATGCGCTCAAGAAAAAAGTTGTAAATCCGCTGACGGGCCAAAAGATTGCTGCTTATTATGGATGTTTGCTGCTGCGCCCAGGAAAGACCATGCAGATGGATAATCCGGAGAATCCAAAGATCTTGGAGGATTTCATCCGCGCCATCGGCGCAACGCCGGTGCTGTACCCGATGCGCAATGAATGCTGCGGCGGCTATCTGACGCTTGATGAAAAGTCGGTGGCAGAATCCAGAAGCAACAAGGTGATGACAAGCGCCAAGGGTGCTGGAGCAGATATGGTCATCACAGCATGTCCGCTTTGCCTGTATAACCTCCAGAAGAACTCTGGTGTGTCTGACTTGCCGGTGTTGTATTTTACCGAATTGCTGGCAGAGGCACTCGGCTTGAAATAAGGAGGAGCAGAAATGGCAGATTATAAAGAACTTGTTTTGACGGCAAGCGGTGTGAATCCGCTGAAGTGTATGCGCTGTGGAAAGTGCAGTGCCACTTGTCCGTCATATGATGCGATGGAATATCATCCGCATCAGTTTGTGTATATGGTAGAGAAGGGCGACATCGAAAAACTGATGGCATCTAAGTCGATCTACACATGTCTGTCCTGCTTTGCCTGCGTAGAACGCTGTCCCCGGGATGTGGAACCGGCGAAGTTGGTGGAGGCAGTTCGACTGGCGATGATTCGTCAACAGGGAAAGAATCACCTGCATTCAGAACAGATCCCCGAAATGCTGGACGACGACCTGCCACAGCAGGCGATCGTCAGCGCATTCCGGAAATACAGCAAATAAGGAGGCATAACCATGCAGAGAATTGGTGTTTTTGTATGCCACTGCGGTACAAATATTGCGGGTACTGTTGATGTCAAAACCGTTGCTGAAACTCTGGGAAAAGAGCCGACGGTTGTATTTGCAACAGATTATCCCTATATGTGCTCGGAGGCAGGACAAAACATAATCAAAGATGCAATCAAGGAACACAAGCTGGATGGCGTTGTCGTATGTTCTTGCTCTCCGCGTATGCATGAGGCAACTTTCCGGAAGGCCGTTGGTGCCGCCGGGTTGAACCCATATATGCTCGAAGTGGCAAACATTCGTGAACAGTGTTCCTGGATTCATAAAGACATGAAAGAGGGCACTGAAAAGGCTATTATCCTAGGACGGGCTGCCATTGCAAAGGTGCAGCTGAATGCACCACTGACGGCTGGCGAAAGCCCAGTAACTAAGCGTGCGCTTGTTATTGGCGGCGGCATCGCTGGTATCCAGACGGCATTGGATATTGCAGAAGCAGGCTATCCGGTCGATATCGTAGAAAAGGAACCAACCATCGGCGGGAAGATGACCCAGATCGATAAGACATTCCCAACGCTGGACTGTTCTTCTTGTATCCTGACCCCGAAAATGGTAGAGTGTGCCCAGAATGAAAAGATTACGATCTACTCTTATAGCGAAGTAGAGGCGATTACCGGATTTGTGGGCAACTTCAGCGTTAAGATTCGCCGGAAGGCACGGTATGTCGATGAGGACAAGTGTACTGGATGTGGTGCTTGTACAGAAAAGTGTCCGGTGAAGAATGTGCCCGATGCTTATAACCTCGGGTTGAGCAATCGCCATGCAGCCTACATTCCGTTTGCGCAGGCGATCCCGAATGTGGCAGTATTGGACGCAGAACACTGCATCAAGCTGACTAAGGGTAAGTGCGGACTTTGTTCAAAGGTTTGCTCCGCTGGTGCCATTGACTATGAGCAAAAGGACAGCTTTGTAGAAGAAAAATATGGCGCAATCGTTGCCGCAACCGGTTATAATCCAATCAATATTGATGGTTATGATGAATTTGCCTATTCGCAGAGCAAGGATGTTTTGACTTCTCTGGAATTTGAGCGAATCCTGAAAGCGGACGGTCCGACAGAGGGACATCTCCAACGTTTGTCCGACGGCAAACAGCCAAAGACACTGGTATTTGTACAGTGTGTCGGCAGCCGTGAGTCAGGTTCGACCCATGGCAATGGATGTGGCAAGGAATATTGTTCTAAGATTTGTTGTATGTATACTGCAAAGCACGCGATGCTCTGTCGGGAGAAGTATCCGGATACCGAAGTTTATGTATTCTACATTGACGTGCGGACACCGGGTAAGAACTATGATGAGTTCTATCGCCGTGCTGTGGAGCAGTATGGTGTACATTATATTAAAGGTATGGTCGGCAAGGTGTCACCGCAGGCAGATGGTACACTCGATGTTCAGGCATCAGATCTGTTGTCCAATGAGCAGCTGCATATTCAGGCAGACATGGTCGTTCTGGCAGCAGCTATTGAGGCAGATAAGTCTGCTCGCCCACTGGCAACCATGCTGACAGCCAGCATGGATACCAACGATTTCTTCACTGAAGCGCACGCTAAGCTGCGCCCGGTAGAATCTCCGACAGCAGGCGTATTCCTCTCTGGTGTTTGCCAGGGTCCGAAGGATATTCCCGAGACAGTCGCACAGGCTGGTGCAGCCGCTTCGAAGGTCATCGGTCTGCTCACAAAGGATAAGCTGTCATGCAATCCGTGCGTGGCACATTCGGATGAGATGAAGTGTAACGGCTGCTCGTCCTGTGAGAATGTCTGCCCGTATGGTGCGATCACATATCAGGAAAAGGAATTCCGTGGGCCAAATCGTACCACGCTTCTGCGTCGTGTGGCATCTGTCAATGAGGCAGTATGTCAAGGTTGCGGTGCTTGTACCGTTGCCTGCCCGTCTGGTGCAATGGATCTGAAGGGATTCGCAACCAATCAGATTATGGCGGAGGTAGATGCAATATGCAAATAAATCAGGAATTTAGACCGAAAATTGTCGCATTCTGCTGTAACTGGTGTTCCTATGCAGGTGCTGACCTGGCTGGAACGAACCGTTCTAATTATCCGGCAGATGTCAAGATCATCCGTGTACCTTGCTCCTGCCGTGTTAACCCGCTGTTTATTTTGCGTGCTTTCCAGCGTGGCGCAGACGGTGTGATTTTGTGCGGCTGCCACCCGGGTGACTGCCACTATACCACTGGTAACTACTATGCACGCCGCAGAATGACCCTGTTGTTCTCAATGCTCGATTATCTGGGCATCGAGAAAGAGCGTACGCGTGTGGAGTGGGTGTCCGCCGCAGAAGGCGCAAAGTTTGCTGAGACGATGAATGAGTTTGTGGCAGCGGTCAAGGCACTGGGCGAAAATAAGAGACTGGAGGATCTGAGATGCAAAGCGAAATGATGAAAAGAGCCTCCGCGCTTTTGGCAGATGGTACTGTTTCACGTGTGCTGGGCTGGGGAAAGGGCGAGTTTGTCTATGACCCGACTCCTACGGTATTTGAGTCTGCGGAAGCTCTGGAAAAGAATTTTGTATATCATGATTTTTGCGGCAGCAATCTGTCAAAATATCTGATCAAGCTGTCCCGTGCGGAGGGGAAAACACTGGTTTTCTTAAAGCCCTGTGATTCCTATAGCTTCAATCAGCTTCTGACAGAACACCGCATCAAGCGTGAAAATGTCTATATTGTCGGCATTCCATGTGATGGTAAGCTGGATCCTGATGCCGTACGTGCTGCTGGCGTGGAGGGTATTTTACAAATTTCTACCGAAGGCAACAGCGTAAAGGTGGATACCCTGTACGGCGAAGAAACCCTTTCGAAAGAAGCGTGTCTGCTGGAGCGCTGCAAGGTCTGCAAGAGCCACGAAGTGGTAGTATTTGATGAGATGCTGGGCGAAAATGGAAACGTTAACGAAGATTGTCATCGTTTCGATGAAGTGGAAAAGCTGGAGGCTATGACGCCCGACGAACGGTATGATTTCTGGCGCGGAGAACTGTCCCGTTGCATTCGTTGCAATGCTTGCCGGAATGTTTGCCCAGCGTGCAGCTGTGAGCAGTGCGTGTTCGACAACCCGGCTTCTGGCGTATCGCAAAAGGCCGCTGCGGATTCGTTCGAAGAGAATATGTTCCACATCATTCGTGCGTTTCACGTGGCTGGCCGCTGCACCGACTGTGGCGAGTGTTCCAGAGTATGTCCGCAGCATATTCCGCTGCATCTGCTCAACCGGAAGTTCATCAAGGATATCAATACTTTCTACGGCGAATATCAGGCAGGTGCAGAGGCAGGCAGTCGGGCACCGCTCGTCAACTTCACCAAGGAAGACTGTGAGCCGGATGTGGTATATAAAGGAGGCAGCAAGTGATGAAAAAAGTATCTCGTTCTAATCTGGACGCTTTGTTCGCTGCCATTGCAGAATCGAAAAAACTCTACCTCCCTGCGGTTGATCGCATTGATGCCAAAAAGACAGCCAAGTATACCGTTTGGGAACCGGGTGTGGAGTACTGCACAGCCGTGAACACGGTGCGCAGTGCAAAGGACTTTTTCTTTCCTCAGGTAGAGCGTCTGGTGAATTTTCAGGTGGATGGCAAGAATATCTCCATTGAGGATATTCGAGAAGAGTGCGAGGATTTCGTGCTGTTTGGCGTACGTGCGTGCGATGCCAAAAGTTTTGAAATCCTGGATACTGTATATCTCAATGAACCTGTGGACAGCTACTATCAAAATCGCCGGGAACATGGTATTGTAATGACAATGGCGTGTGGTAGGCTCACAGAAACTTGCTTTTGTTCTGTATTTGGCATTGATGCAGCGGAACCAGCAGGCGATATCAGTTGCTGGATGACAGACGAGGATGTGCTGATGCAGGCCAATACTGAAAAAGGAGAAGCATTGCTGGCTTCGCTCTCTATGCTAGAAGATGCGGTGGAGGATGCTGCCGATGGCGTGAAAGAGACGATTCGTCAGACTCTGGATAAGCTGCCGCTGAAGGATCTTTCTACAGATGCTTTTGGTGGGGATAAGCTCATGGAACTGTTCAGTTCTGAAAAGTGGGCTGGACTTTCGGAAGCCTGTCTGGGCTGTGGCACTTGCACTTTTGTCTGCCCGACATGTCAGTGCTATGACATTCGAGACTTTGACACAGGACACGGTATCCAGCGATTCCGATGCTGGGACAGCTGTATGTATTCCGACTTCACTAAGACAGCCGGCGGACAGCCGCGTCCTACTCAACTGGAACGCTTCCGCCAGCGATTCATGCATAAGCTGGTGTACTATCCGGCCAATAATGACGGCAATTTTGGCTGTGTGGGCTGTGGCCGCTGCCTGAAGAGTTGTCCGATTTCGATGAATATCGTGAAAGTCATGAAAGCACTGGAGGGGGATCTATCATGAGACAGGAAATGTTAATCCCGAAGATCGGCGTGGTGACGGATATTCGTATCGACACGCCGGATGTTAAGACCTTCCGTGTGGTAGGGCTGGACGGGAAAAAAGTCTTTGAACATATGCCGGGTCAGTGCGCAATGCTTTCGATCCCGGGTGTTGGGGAGGGTATGTTCTCCATTACCTCCTCTCCGACGAATACCGAATATATGGAGTTCAGTATCAAAAAGTGCGGTTGTCTCACCAGCTGGCTTCACAGTATGGAAGTGGGTCAGCAGGTTACCATCCGTGGGCCATATGGGAAGAATTTCCCGGTAGAGACAGAATTGAAGGGCAAAGATCTGCTCTTTATCGCCGGTGGTATCGGTTTGGCACCGCTGCGCTCTGTCATCAACTATTGCCGAGATAAGAAGGAAAACTATGGTTCGCTGCATATTATCTATGGCTCTCGTTCGATGGATGACCTGGTAGACTATAAAGAGATTCTGGACGAATGGATGAAGGACGAGGATGTACGGGTAGACTTGACGATCGACCGCCCGCAGGAAGGCTGGGATGGCCACGTTGGATTTATTCCAAGTTTTGTGGAGGAATTGAAACCCGATTTGAATCGTACCGTACTCATCTGCGGACCGCCTATCATGATCAAGTTTACGCTGGATGGGCTAAAGAAGCTCGGATTCCAGGAAACACAGGTTTATACAACAATGGAACTTCGTATGAAATGCGGTATCGGCAAGTGTGGACGCTGCAATATTGGCGACAAGTATGTTTGCAAGGATGGTCCGGTGTTCCGGTTTGATGAGCTGTCCGAACTGCCGAATGAATATTAATGGTAAAGGAGAATTCACATGGAACAGATGGTTAATGTGTTCGTGATGGGCAAGAAGTACGAGGTACCTGCCAGCCTGACCATCATGAAGGCTTTGGAGTATGCTGGATATAAACTGGTTCGTGGCTGCGGCTGCCGCAATGGCTTTTGCGGTGCCTGTGCAACGATTTATCGTGTGAAGGGCGACAGAGAACTGCACACCTGTCTGGCTTGCTCTACCCAGGTTGTGGATGGGATGTACATCACCCAGCTGCCGTTCTTCCCGCTAATTAAAGAAATATATGATATCAATGAAGTCAAGCCGGATGAGACAGTGATGATGAAAACCTATCCGGAAATCTATTCCTGCATCGGCTGCAATGCCTGCACCAATGCTTGCACGCAGGAATTGAATGTAATGCAATACATTGCTTATGCACAGCGGGCAGAGTATGCAAAGTGTGCATAGGAATCCTTTGACTGTGTGATGTGCGGCGTATGTTCATCTCGCTGCCCAGCGGGTATTTCCCATCCGCAGGTGGCAATGCTGGCACGTCGTCTGAACGGCAAGTACATTGCACCGAAATGCCAGCACTTGGCAGATCGTGTAGAGGAGATCGCTTCCGGCAAGTGCGAAGAGGCAATCCGTGCAAATATGGCACTGGACGATGCAGCCATTCGGGAGCTGTACAACACTCGTGAAATTGAAAAGTAAGGGAGGACCTGCAGAATGTATACAGAAGAAATGCTGGAATCCATTAAGCTGGTAGAGGCTGCCAGAGCAGAAAATGCGGCAATGGAACCGAGAAGAATGACTGCAGAGGAAAAGGATACCCTGCTCAAAACATATCATCCGGACTATCGTACCGACCAGTTTGACACGATCAGCGTTGGCCCCAACAAGGGGGAGAAGGCACCGAAAGAACTGGTGCGTCTACTCCAGTCGGACAGCCGTCTAAAGGACAACCTGCCGGATCTGTCTTGCCCGGATTATGAAACAGATGTACTCATCATTGGCGGCGGCGGCGCAGGTGCTTCTGCAGCCATCGAGGCAGATAATGCCGGCGCAAAGGTTATGATCGTAACCAAGCTGCGTATCGGAGATGCCAATACGATGATGGCAGAGGGCGGTATTCAGGCGGCTGATAAGCCGAACGATTCGCCTGCACAGCACTTCTTGGACGCGTATGGCGGCGGTCATTTTGCAGCAGATAAGGAACTGGTTTACAAACTTGTAACCGAAGCACCGGACTGCATCCAGTGGCTGAATGAACTGGGCGTAGAGTTCGATAAGGACGCAGAAGGCAATATGATTACCACACACGGCGGTGGCACATCCCGCAAGAGAATGCACGCGGCGAAAGACTATTCCGGTGCGGAGATCATGCGTACCCTGCGTGACGAAGTTCTCAACCGGGAGATCCCGGTGGTAGATTTCACTTCTGCGATCGAACTCATTATGGATGACAAGGGACATTGTGCAGGTGCAGTGCTGCAAAATATGGAGACGGGCGAGATTCTGATTGCTAAGGCAAAGGTTGTTATCATCGCCACCGGCGGTGCTGGCAGAATGCACTATCAGGGTTTCCCGACTTCCAATCACTATGGCGCAACTGCCGATGGTCTGGTGTTGGCATATCGTGTGGGCGCACCGCTGCTGTATCAGGATACGCTTCAGTATCACCCGACAGGGGCAGCGTTCCCGGAACAGATCTTTGGCGCACTCGTTACCGAAAAGGTACGTTCGCTGGGCGCAAAGCTGGTCAATGTGAATGGTGAAGTATTCATGCACCCGCTGGAAACACGTGACGTGGCTGCAGCATCTATCATTCGTGAGTGCAAGCGTGGCAATCAGGTCAAGACACCAGAAGGTCAGGGCGTATGGCTTGACACCCCGATGATCGAACTAAAGAACGGCGAAGGTACGATTGAAAAACGTATCCCGGCGATGCTGCGTATGTTTGGCAAGTATGGCATTGATATCCGTAAGCAGCCGATTATCGTATATCCGACTCTGCACTATCAGAATGGCGGCGTAAAGGTTGGCACAGACAGCCAGACCAGCGTAGAGAACCTGTATGTAGCAGGTGAAGCCGCTGGTGGTGTACATGGCAGAAACCGTCTGATGGGTAACTCGCTGCTGGACGTTATCGTATTCGGTAGAAATGCAGGAAAATATGCAGCTGCTAAGGCGAGAGATGTAGTAGTGGGCAATCTGACACTTGAACATGTAGAAAAGTTCGAAAAGTAAATGGCAGATGCCGGCATCCAGCCGGATAGTGTATCACCGATGCTGCTGCCGGACTATGCCCGTAAAGTAAATGGCTAAACACTGAATTTGCAAAAATTCGTGTATATATAGCAAAGCCGACCGTGCAAAATGGCATGGCCGGCTTTGCTTTTTTAAGAAATGAAAAAAAGACTTGACAAATGCGCTGAAGATGGATATAATAAGATGGTAAAAGAGAGTAGCTGGCAGAATTTTTCTGTTTATGTGGCGTCAGTACGACTGTGTGAAACGGTCCGCTTCATATGTAAACAGCGAGACTTTTACGAAACAGAACTGATGACATTTTTGTCGGTTGTTTCGTGAAAGTCTCTTTTTTTGTGCATTTTTCAGGAGAATCTGCTTGGCTGCCAATCAGAAAGGAATGTTATCATTATGCTTGACAGCTATCGCCAAACCCCGGAGGAACTGTATCAGGCACTGGATTCCAGTGCCCAGGGACTTACTGCTCAAAAGGCCGTAGAACACACGGAACGATACGGGAAGAATGCCATTGCGGAGGGCAAAAAAAAGCCTACATGGTTGATTTTCCTAGAGCAGTTCAAAGATTTTCTGGTTATTATCTTAATTATTGCCGCTTTGATTTCTGCTTTTACAGGTGATTTAGAGAGTTTCATTGTCATCATTGCCGTCATTACGATGAATGCCATTTTGGGTACTGTACAAACGGTGAAGGCGGAAAAATCACTTTCAAATTTGAAGAAACTCTCCTCTCCCTCAGCGAAGGTGCTGCGAGATGGACAGACTGTGGTGATTCCGGCAGAAGAGGTAACGGTTGGCGATGTGGTACTGTTGGAATCTGGTGACCAGATCCCCGCCGATGGGCGGCTGATTGAATGTGCATCTCTGCAAACGAACGAGAGCGCACTGACAGGTGAAAGCACCAACGTGGAAAAGGATATGACCCCCATTACTAAGGAAGTGCCGCTGGCTGACCGGAAGAACATGGTGTTTTCGGGCGGTTTTGTCACATACGGAAGAGGTAGTTTCCTTGTGACAGATATTGGTATGAATACCGAGGTGGGCAAGATTGCCACCTTAATTCAGACTGCACAAGCGAGAGAGACACCACTGCAGCGCACGCTGAATCAGTTTGGAAAACGGTTGTCAGTTGCCATTCTAATTATTTGTGCATTGGTATTTGTGCTGGAGCTTGTGCGGGAAGATACTATCAATTTCTCTGCTATTATGGATTCGCTGATGTTTGCCATCGCGTTGGCTGTTGCCGCCATTCCGGAGGCACTCAGTTCTATTGTTACCATTGTACTGTCTTTTGGTACACAGAAAATGTCCCGAGAGAATGCTATTATGCGAAAGCTCCAGGCAGTGGAAGGGCTGGGATCTGTGTCGGTAATCTGTTCGGATAAGACAGGTACATTGACACAGAATAAGATGACCGTCCGTAAGGTTGTTTCGAATCACCAAATAATTTCTGCTGACATGGTAAATCCAGCGCACGAGGCGGAGGGAAAATTGATTTTAGCATCTGTTCTTTGCAGCGATGCCACCTATCAGGATGACACGGAGATTGGCGACCCCACCGAAACAGCATTGATCCGTTTTGCACAGGATCGGGGCTTGTCGGATACCCAAATGCGTCAAAAACACGTACGCATCAGTGAGCTGCCCTTTGATTCCGATAGAAAGCTGATGTCCACACTGAATGAATGTGAGGGCAAGCGGACAATGTATACTAAGGGTGCAACGGATGTCTTAATTGATCGAATGAAGATTGCGGAGGATGTAAAACAGGAAATTCGCAGTCAGGTGGAAACGCTGTCTCAGCAAGGATTGCGTGTACTATGTTTTGCCGCGAAACCGTTTACAGGCGATACGTTACATCTGGAAGATGAGAATGACCTGGAATATCTGGGATTGATTGCCGAGATGGATCCGCCCCGTGTGGAGTCGAAACAGGCGGTAGCAGAATGTCGTTCTGCGGGCATCAAGCCTGTGATGATTACTGGAGACCATATCGTCACTGCTTCAGCGATTGCCAAGGAAATCGGCATTCTGGAAAATCCGGAAGAGGCTGTGGAGGGATCTGCATTGGATGCCTATACCGATGAGGAACTGGTAGACTTTGTAGCTGATAAATCAGTTTATGCCCGTGTGACGCCAGAACATAAGATTCGGATTGTCAAAGCGTGGCAGCGTCGAGACAACATTGTTGCCATGACGGGCGATGGCGTAAATGATGCGCCTGCCTTGAAACAGGCGGACGTTGGTGTAGCCATGGGTATTACTGGTACAGAGGTTTCGAAGGATGCAGCGGCTATGATTCTGACAGATGACAACTTTGCCACCATTGTCAAGGCAGTGAAGAACGGTAGAAACATCTATGCAAATATTAAGAAGGCAATCTTGTTCCTGTTGTCCGGCAATTTGGCAGGCATTATTACTGTATTGTTTTGCTCATTGGCAGGGCTGCCGGTGCCGTTTGCGCCGATTCACCTGTTGTTCATCAATCTGCTGACAGATTCTTTGCCGGCGATTGCTCTGGGATTGGAGCCGCACTCTGATAGCGTGATGCATAAAA
>CASDUD010000159.1 GCA_949283725.1 uncultured Ruminococcus sp. | reverse complement strand
GGGCAGAACTTTTTAATTGACCCTTCAGTATGCCCAAGAATTGCAGAAATGGGTCATGCGGAGGCAGGTTATGGCGTGCTGGAGATTGGCCCGGGCATCGGAACACTAACCCAGCAGCTGGCACTGCGTGCTGATCGAGTCGTGGCTGTGGAACTGGATCAACGGTTGTTTCCGATTTTGAAGGAGACGTTGGCAGGACTGGAAAATGTTCATATCCTTCATGGCGATATTTTGCAGCTGGACATCCCAACATTGCTGGCACAGGAATTTTCAGAGATGCCTGTGGCGGTTTGTGCCAATCTGCCGTATTACATCACCACGCCCATCTTGATGCATCTGCTGGAAAGTGGCGCCCCCATGGACCGTATTACAGTCATGGTGCAGAAGGAAGTAGCAGAAAAGTTGCAGGCATCTGTGGGCACCCGACAGTCGGGAGCAATTACTGCTGCTGTCAATTATTATGGGGCGGTGGAAATGCTGTTCACCGTGCCGAGTGATAGCTTTTTGCCGCCGCCTAATGTGGAATCTGCGGTGATTCGTATTCAGGTGCAACGGCGATATGACGCGATGACGGACAGCCCAACACATTTTTTCGCCATGCTTAAGCAAGGCTTTTCACAGCGTCGAAAGACTCTAATCAATGCACTTTCTTCTACTATGCACTATGAGAAATCCTTATTGCGGCAGGCACTACAGTCGATTGGATTGACAGAATCGGTGCGGATGGAAAATTTGACCATGGAGGAGCTGATTGCCCTAAGTAATTTCCTGTCTGCCACAGAAAAATAGGCGGATATTCGCCTTTGAGACGAAAATTCAGAAAAATCGAAAAAAAGACTGGACAAGTGACAAAAAATATGATATAATAAGTGACAAAGAATCCTTTAAGTTGATCCCGTGAGGTTGACAAGGCGTGAAATGCATAGAGTATCGGTTGCTTTTGTATATGCGAGAGATGGAATTGGTCGAAGCGCTTACCTGTCAAAAATGGGTAAGTGCTTTTTTTGGGAGGTGCGTATGGAGAAAAAAGCATTAATTATGGATGAAAACGCCATTCGTAGGGCAGTGACACGCATTACTTATGAAATTCTTGAGCTAAATCGAGGGGCAGAAAATCTCTGTATCATTGGTATTCTTTCGAGAGGTGTGGTGCTGGCGGAACGAATTGCGCAAAAGATTTGCGAACTAGAACAGGTACATGTGGACTTTGGGGCACTGGATATCACGCCTTATCGGGATGATCGCACAGATGAAAAGAACTGTCAGCAGAGTGCTCGGAGTACCATTTGTTTTTCGGTACAGGATAAACGTGTGGTGATTGTGGACGATGTGCTGTATACCGGGCGAAGTTGTCGGGCTGCCATTGATGCGATTCTGGCACTTGGACGGCCGCAGTGTATGCAACTGGCGGTACTGGTGGACCGAGGCCACCGGGAACTGCCAATTCGCCCAGACTATGTCGGAAAAAATGTCCCCACTGCTCAGACAGAAACGGTGCGTGTTTCTATGAAAGAACTGGATGGGGTAGATCGTGTGGTGATTTACCAGAATGGACCGGAGGAGGGAACGATAGCATGAGTCAGACCATTTTGATTCGGAATGTGCAAATTGTACAAGAAACGGTGCTGCCTCGCTGTGATATGCGGATAGAAGATGGTAGGATCGCAGCACTTGGCATGGCTCTCCCAGGATCCGCCGATGTGATACTGGACGGCACGGGATTGACAGCGTTACCAGGGCTGTTTGATATGCATGTACATTTGCGCGACCCGGGACAGACAAATAAAGAAGATATCTATACCGGTACAGCAGCAGCACTGGCAGGTGGCATTACCGGGGTTGCTTGTATGCCAAACACGACACCGGCAATTGACACCGAAGAAACGGTGCGTTATATTATAGAAAAGGCAAAGAATACTGGCGTTGCTGTGCATCCGGTGGGATGCATCACCAAGGGGCTGAAAGGAGAAACACTCTGTGATTTTTCCGCCTTGCAGACGGCAGGTATTTGCGCTGTCTCCGACGATGGTAAGCCCGTAGAATGTGCGGAGACCATGCGCAGGGCGTTAGTTGAAGCAGATGCATTGGGGCTTCCAGTAATTTCTCACTGTGAGGATTTGTCGATCATTGACCATGGTATTGTTAACAAGGGCGTGGCGTCAGAGACGCTGGGTGTCAAAGGGATGGATCGTGCCTCGGAAGATTATATCACTGCGCGGGAAATCATCTTGGCGGCATCGACCGGTGTATCCATTCATATTGCGCACGTCAGCACAAAAGGCAGTGTGGAGATCATCCGCCAGGCAAAGGCGCACAGTATTCAAGTAACGTGTGAGACGTGTCCGCACTATTTTCTGATGACAGAAGAGGCTGTTCTTTGCGGCGATGCAGATTATCGTATGAATCCGCCGCTTCGTACGGAGGAAGATCGGCGTGCCGTGCTGGCGGGATTGTTGGACGGTACAATCGATTGTATTGTGACCGATCATGCCCCCCATGCACCGGCAGAAAAACAAGATTTTTATACGGCTCCCAATGGCGTGATCGGTATGGAGACATCGCTAGCGGCTTCGTTAAAGTTAGTACACGCCGGACAGATGACGCTTCCGGGATTGGTACAGAAAATGGCAGTTCGCCCTCGCCAAATTCTGGGATTGCCACACGTGCAAATTGCAGTGGGCGAAAAGGCGGAATTGACGCTGGTCGATTTGACGCATTCGTGGAAAGTGGAGCCGGAAAAGCTGCATTCCAAGGCGAGAAACGCCATTTGGAAGGGGAAAACACTGGTAGGCAAACCGGTCTGCACCCTCACAGATGGTGTCATCCGTTATCAGGATACAGAGTATTGGGCGAATAGAGGAAGAAAGGATGGAGATATCCATGTCATTGGATCGACTTCTGAAACGAATTGAAGAACTGAAAAATCCTTCCGTTGCTGGATTGGATCCGAAGCTAGAATATGTTCCGCACTTTTTACAAGAAAAGAGTTTCCTGCAATACGGCAGGACGCTGGAAGGAGCGGCAGATGCAATTTTATCGTTTAATATGGCATTGATTGATGCGCTGTATGATGTGGTGCCGGCTATCAAGCCACAGGCGGCATACTATGAGATGTATGGCTGGGCAGGTATGCGCACTCTGGAAAAAACCATCCATTATGCTCAGGAGAAGGAGATGTATGTGATGATGGATGGTAAGCGCAACGATATTGGTGCCACCATGACGGCCTATGCCGCCGCATATCTGGGAAAGACGATGGTGGATGAAGTGGAGCAGACGGCATTTGGGGCGGACGCTTTGACAGTAAACGGCTATTTGGGCACTGATGGCATTGCACCGCTTTTGGAAGTGTGTCATCAGTATGATAAAGGTATCTTTGTGCTCGTCAAGACATCCAACCCATCCAGCGGAGAATTACAGGATCAGAAAATTGGCGAAAAAACAGTGTATGAAGTGATGGGGCAGATGTGCGAACATTGGGGAGAAACGCAGCGAGGTGCGTATGGCTATTCGTCTGTGGGGGCTGTTGTAGGCGCCACCTATCCGGAACAGCTGACTGAATTGCGGAAAAAAATGCCACACACCATGTTCCTGGTGCCGGGGTATGGTGCTCAGGGCGGCGGCGCGAAGGGCGTTGCCGGTGCATTTGATGATAATGGTCGAGGTGCGATCGTCAATTCTTC
>CASDUD010000158.1 GCA_949283725.1 uncultured Ruminococcus sp. | reverse complement strand
AGCAATAGACGACTATCTTGTGTATTGCCATCATCGTAGCTGAATGTAATGGCCTTCTGATACTGTCTGCGCCAGTCGTTATGTACCGGATACATAGTCAAACTCCTTTCCGCCAGCTAAAGTTTTTTGCATGGTCACATGGGGACAAAATTCGTCCATGTGGTAGTCATCTGTACGTGTATAGCCCAGCTTTTCATAAAACGCCGCTGCACGACATTGCGCCGACAGTACGATTCGCTGCGCCCCATATTCTCTAGCATAAGTTTCCAACGCCTGCACTACAATCGCCCCCAAATGCTTGCCCCGATGGGAAGCCAGAACCGCCACTCTGCCTATGCAGTAGGTATCCTCCGAAAGCGCATACAGCCGTCCTGTTGCTGCCGCTATGCCCTCGTCATACACCAATACATGATTCGCCCGCGCATCAATTTCATCAAACTCCTGGGAAAAGCCCTGTTCCTGCACAAAGACTGCTGTACGGATGGCGATACAGTCTGGATGCAGCTGTGAGAAAATCTGATAGTTAGGTGCATTCATTCGCATATTATAGCACCTTTGATAAAAATGTCTGCAAACGAGGGTTCTCTGGATGGGAAAAGAGTGGTTCCGGTGCGTTTTCCTCTACAATTTGACCGCCATCCATAAAAATTACACGGGACGCTACTTCTCGGGCAAAGCCCATTTCGTGCGTAACTACGATCATAGTCATACCATCGTTCGCCAGTTCCTCCATCAGCCCCAACACTTCTCCCACCATTTCTGGGTCGAGTGCCGAAGTTGGCTCATCGAACAACAACACCTCCGGTTGCATCGCCAAGGCGCGAGCGATGGCAATACGCTGTTTCTGACCGCCAGACAGTTGGTTTGGGTATTGTTGCGCCTTATTCGCCAATCCAACTTTTTTCAGCAGCTGTTCCGCCTTTTCGTCCGCCTCCTGCTGTGTCATACGCTTCAACTTGACCGGTGCGAGCGTGATATTCTTCTGGATCGTCAGATGGGGAAACAGATGAAAGTGTTGGAACACCATGCCCATCCGTTCCCGCACCTTGTGCAGTTCTCTATCGGGGATGGCTGTCAGATCGATGCCCTCAAAGAGAATGCTGCCAGAAGTGGGCGTTTCTAAACGGTTTAGACAGCGCAAAAAAGTGCTCTTTCCCGACCCAGACGGACCGATAATGACTACCTTTTCTCCCTTTTGGATGGTCGTAGAAATGCCTCGTAAAACGTCTAGCGTCCCAAAGGATTTTCGAAGGTTTTTAACCTCTATCATGCTTTGCCAGTCTCCTCTCCAGCCGATTTACTAGTGTGCTCAATACCAACACCATCACCAAATAGATCAATGCCACCGCAATCAGCGGCAAGAATGCCTCATACGTCTGACTGCGGATGATATCGCCGCCCTTTGTCAAGTCGGCAATGGCAATATAGCCCGCCACCGAAGTCTCTTTCAGCAACACAATACATTCATTCGCGAGCGCTGGCAGGACGTTCTTACACGCCTGCGGAAGAACGATTGAAACCATCGTTCGAGGATAGTTCAATCCCAGGCTGGCACCCGCTTCAAACTGACCATTGTCAATTGCCATAATACCCGATCGAACGATTTCTGCCACATAGGCCGCCGAGTTCAACCCAAACGCTAGCACTGCCACCACAGTTTTATCCACGTTCACTGAGGCAAAGATAACAAAATAGATAATCAACAGCTGTACAACCACTGGCGTTCCTCGAATTACAGTCAAGTAAAGTTTCGCCAAAAGATTGCAAAGTTTCAGCTTTCCGGTCTTGTCGTGGGTGGCACGCACAATGGCGATCATAAAGCCCAGCACCATCCCCAGAATCACCGCAAAGAAGGTAATGATCAGCGTTGTTTTCAGGCCATCCACCAGATATATCCAGCGGTCATTTTCCACAAAGGTACTGTGCAGTTTTTCTCCGATATTCTGGAAAAATCCTGCTTGTGCCCCGCCTTCATCGCTGCGGACAATTACCACCTGTGTTGCGATGGCGTACCCCTGGGTGAAGGAGACATTCTTCTCCCGGTCGGGCGTAACCGTCATCCCAGCCACGCCGACATCCGCCTTGCCCGACTGTACGGCAGCGATGATGGAATCAAATTCCATGTTCTCTACTTCCAGCGTCATACCCAGCTTATCACAGACCGCCTGCATCATATCCACATCAATGCCAACTACCTTGCCGTTTTCCATGCTTTCATATGGAGGGAACTCCGCATTTGTAGCCATCACCAGCGTTCCATTCTCTCGCGATGCATTTTCATCCGGCATATAGGACACCTTGTCCGCCTCGTCACCAATCCAGTGGCTGAGGATCACCTCTAGTGTTCCCTCTTCCTTGAGTTCTGTCAGTGCCGCATCCAGCTTTTCCCCCAGTGCGGTGTTCTCTTTCTGATACGCGATGGCATATTCCTCTTCCACAAACGGTTCTTCCAGAATACGCAGTGTCCCATCATTGCGTGTCACGAATTCCTGTGCAGGCTGGTTGTCAATGATGACTGCGTCCAGCTTGCCCTGCTTGAGCGCTTGTATGGCATCTGCGCCCTTGTTATATGGCTCTACCGTAGCTCCTTCCACTTCCTCCTCGGCATAAATATAGCCCGTTGTACCCAGCTGGCTGCCAATCGTCTTTCCAGCCAGATCGGCGATGCTGTGCACCGTATTTTCCGGTATACTGTCACCACCGCACCCTGTCAACAACCCCGCTGTGCCAAGTAACATCAGCAGTGCCGTCAGGACAAAAACGATTTTTTTCAACCGCCTGTCCCCCTTTCTACAATTTTCCAAATACGTAGGATAGGGACGCCGTACACACCAATGACTGCCCCTCCCATACGCACATACCATTATACTGCATACAGCTGCAAAATGCAAGATGAATCGCTAAAAAATCCAGGGCAACCGCATGGGTCTACAAAATGTACAAATGCATCATGTGTTTTTTGCTTCTGTAGTACTGATTTCAATTTGTTTCACACAATACAGTTGGCAACAAGTCAAATTTTCAACGGAATCCTATGATGTAAAATGCATATCGTGCGGCGTTGTCCTAAGAATAGCTGTTGTTATACGCAAGGCGGCATCACACGGGGGAATTGTACATTATAGATGGCGTACAAAGTCATGAGACAATGGGGGATTTCTTATAAAATTTTCTTCTAGAGAATTTGTTCTCATTTTTTTTAATGCTGCATATGCTGTATCAAAACGATTGCGGTTGGATATCGGGAAGGCAGTCATTTCCCGGCGATATCCATCGGGATACAGGAGTGAGCGCTACATGAAAGAACAGCCGGAAACACGTGCTATTATTTTAGGGGAATATATCATTCAACACCGAGCTACGGTTCGTGCCGCTGCGGAATGGTTTGGCGTTTCGAAAAGTACTGTACACAAAGATGTGAGTGAACGGTTGAAACAGTTACAGCCGGAGTTGTATGCGCAGGTCAAAGAAGTACTGGAGCAAAACAAGCAAGAACGCCATATTCGCGGCGGACTTGCCACCAAACAGAAATATGCCCTGCGAAAGGCGTGGAAGGCAAAGCAAGCCGCTTCGCCGCCCCATTCCCCCATGCCGCCCGATACATGGAAGAATTGTTCAGAGATGCAAAATGCTTCTTATGAACATAGGTGTTAGACAGTACTGATGGTACCAGTGTAGCTTTTCAGTTGATTAGAACGTATTCACATAAACGTATACGTACGTTTTTTGGGTATAATTTTCTGGCTACTGTGCTCAAAATCCTTGACAGAAAGCAGTTGGAAAATTTGCCGAAAAGATGGGGCAGGCTCTATGCCAACAAGTTTTTAAAGAACCACTGAATAAATCCCACCTACGGATCAGCACGTATCATTTCTGTCATACTTTTGTCCTTTAGGGTATTTCACAAAAATACTCACGAATACTTTGTGTATTCGTGAGTATTTTGTTTTATCTGGCAAAGAAATCAACAGCAGCGCATTTGCTGTACAATTTTTGTGCAGTTTTGCCTTCGGATTTTTTTCAAAGGGGCGATTGACTGATTTTTTACAGGCATTTTTCACGGGTTCGCTTTTTCTTTCATATAATCCATGTATTCTGTTCCCCATTTTTGTAATTCAATCAGAACCGGCTGAAACTTTTGACCGATTTCTGTCAAAGAGTATTCGACTCTTGGCGGAATATCTTCATATTGTGTCCTCATGACAAGACCGTTTTCCACTAACGTTTTTAATTGGACTGAGAGCGTTGCGTGTATATTTTTCTCCCTTATGCTCGAAAATGAGATCGGTAATCGTATCAGCGTGACCATGCGCGAGTTCCTTCCTAAAAACCTGCGGTATCATATGATTGATTTTTTCCTTTGAGAATTTGCATTTTTCCGCACATAACCATTTTTCAAACAAGCCCTGTATATTTTATAAAAGTCAATACAATTATAAAAAATTTACAAATAAAACAAAGAACAGCGCCGCACAGCTGTTATTAGAGCAACTGCACAGTGCTGTTCTTTTATTTTTCAAAAAATGGGGTGGTGAATTATCTCATGTGATGTTGTCTTAATAAGTTTTCAGCGTATCCTGGAAGATGGCGGCACCATTTGACTGGATCACATCTCGATAGAAATATCCAGAATCTTTAATGGTGCGCTGTTGCGTCCGATAGTCCACGTGCACCAAACCGAAACGCTTGTCATAGCCATCTGCCCATTCGAAGTTATCCAAGATGGACCAGTACATATAACCCATGATCTCCGTACCATCTTGGATGCAGCGGTATACTTCCCGCAGGTAGCGTTTCATATAGTCAATACGCTGGGGGTCATGCACTTTTCCGTCCAACTGTACCCAGTCATGCGATGCCATGCCATTTTCGCTGATGAGAATCGGCTTGCCATAGCGTTCGTATAAAAATTTGGGTCCCCAATACAATGCTTCTGGTGTAACTGGCCAGTCCATCTGGGTGCGGGGACAGCCTATATAAGCATTTTCTGCATAGCCATAGGGTGTGGGCACAGCTTTACTCTCATAGATGTTGGCGCCATAGAAATCAATAGGCTGGGAGATAATTTCCAAGTCTCCTGGTTGGATGTCGGCCATATCTGCGCCTAACACATCGTATGCTTCCTGCGGGTAATCGCCCAGCAAAATTGGATCTGCCCACCAGGCGGCAGAGAAGGTAAAGTTGTCTCGATCTACTCGAAAACTCTTCTGGCGCGCGGCTTCGATGGCATCCGGTGTTGTGTCTTCCGGTGTCCAGCATGGCGTAGCATAGGCAAAGCCAATGCAGGGCTTGGTTTTGGCGTATTGCCGGATGGTTTGCACCGCTTTGCCGTGTGCCAGAAATACATTATGTGATATTCTTGCTAAATCTTTAGGTTGGTGCGTTTCAAAAGGCGCAAATCTGCCTGTACAGTAGCCTACACCAATAAAGACCTGCGGTTCGTTAATGGTCATCCAGTACTGCACACGGTCGGAAAGTGCGTCTACCACAATTTTGGTATAAGCGGCAAACCAATCTGATGAATCGGCGTTCATCCAGCCGCCTCGCTGGTGGAGTGCCAATGGGTAGTCCCAGTGGAACAGCGTAATCATTGGCGTAATGCCATTTTCCAGTAGAGCATCGACCAGATCAGAATAAAATTGCAATCCTTTTTCATTAACAGGTCCTGTTCCGTCTGGCAGAATGCGTGTCCAGTTGATGGAAAATCGGTAGTACCGGATGCCCATTTTTTTCATCATTTCTACGTCCTGACGAAATAGATGATAGTGGTCACACGCCACATTGCCATTTTCTCCATGGGCAACACGGCAGCCTTCCTGACAGTAGGCGTCCCAGATGTTTTGTCCCTTGCCGTCTGCCTGATAGGCACCTTCTACCTGATAGGCGGCCGAAGCGGCACCCCAGAAAAAGTTGTCCTGAAATTGCATAGCAACTACCTCCTTAAAAAATCGCTGCCTTGACAGCGTGCGTTTTCTGTGTTATATTATATCTTGGATTTTTCTTGGAATCTTGCACAATATCTGTTTATTCTTGTACAATTTCCACCATTTCGAGTGTGCGAAAGGAGATGCCTATGGAAAAACAACAGCTGCTTGAAACCCGAGCACATGGCACGCCTCATTTTCCTATAGAATGCTTTATCAGCCACTGTCCAAAGGAGGGGCTTTTTATCCCGCTGCATTGGCATAGCAGTGTGGAGATTCTCTATTTTTTGCAGGGAACGGCGAAATTGACGCTCGGGAACCATACCTATCAAACCCAAGCGGACGATTTGTTCTTTGTCAACCAGGAGGAACTGCACCGTATTGTAGCACAGGATGAAACACTTTCGTATGATACTATCATTTTTTCCTTGCCTGCACTGCGTTTTTCCGTCGCTGACTCCGCGCAATCTTATCTGATGCCGCTTTTGCACAATCAGGTACGTTTCCCGGAACAGGTGACATCGGCTGCGATGCGCCAGGAACTGGTTTCTCTTGTGGCGCAGATGATGGATTGCACATCGAAGAAACTGCCTGGTTATGAACTAATGGCCAAAAGCCTGCTGCTTCAGATGATCGCAGTGTTTTTAGCGCATCGCGCTCTATACCCGGCGGAACGTGCGGTTCTCGAAAAAAGCCAGCGTTTGAAACAAATGTTAGAATATCTGCAGAATCATTTGTCCGATCCGCTATCTATCGCAGTGATGGCGCAGACGTTTCACCTCTCTGAAAAATACTTTTCCCGATACTTTCGTACAGCTACTGGTCAAAATTTTACCGCCTATCTCAATGCGATTCGCATGGAACATGCTTGCACATTGCTCCAGGAGACAGATTTGAGCGTGCTGGAGATTGCACTGGAGTGTGGATATGAAAACATCAGTTACTTCAACCGAGTCTTTCGTCGTCAGATGCACCAGTCACCTACCCAATACCGCACTTCTCAAAAAGGAGAAAATTCGGCTTTTTTGTACAATTTTTAGCTGTTGTCATTTGTATTTATTGTGCGCTTTAGTTCATAAAAAATTTACGCAAGCTTGTCGATTTTCACAAAAAACAGACTTTACAATTCTTGAAAAATTCGGTATACTGAAAGCATACGGTGGGTTCACCGCACAAGTGCCTGTTTTCATAGAGGGAGTGTGTGGTATTTGGTAGATTTTTCGGCGCAGTAAAACATCGAAGAAATTGAAAAATTTGCCGAAAGATATACGCTGTTTCTATGCCAACACGCATAAAAAACATAGGCAGATCTCATTCTGCCAGAGAGATGGCGCTCTCCCTGGGGTACCGGGGACGGGCAATGTTTGAAGGAGGAATTACCGATGGGTAGATTTACATTGCCGAGAGATTTGTATCATGGCGCAGGTGCGCTGGAAACGCTAAAGACGCTGACAGGCAAGAAGGCCATTGTCGTAGTCGGTGGCGGTTCGATGAAGCGTTTCGGTTTCTTGGATAAGGCGGTGTCTTATTTAAAGGAAGCCGGAATGAAAGTACAACTGTTCGAGGGCGTAGAGCCGGATCCTTCTGTAGAGACTGTTATGAGGGGTGCAAAAGCGATGCAGGCGTTCCAGCCGGATTGGATTGTTGCCATGGGCGGCGGCTCTCCAATTGATGCGGCAAAGGCAATGTGGGCATTCTATGAATATCCGGAAACGACCTTTGAAGATTTGATTATCCCGTTCAATTTCCCAACACTGCGCACCAAAGCGAAGTTCTGTGCGATCCCTTCTACATCTGGCACGGCAACAGAAGTTACCGCTTTCTCGGTGATCACAGATTATCAGAAGGGGATTAAATATCCGCTGGCTGACTTTAATATTACTCCGGATATTGCGATTGTCGATCCGGAACTGGCAGAAACCATGCCCAAAAAGCTGACAGCTCATACTGGCATGGACGCAATGACCCATGCGATTGAAGCGTACGTTTCTACACTGCACTGCAACTATACCGATCCACTGGCACTCCATGCCATCAAGATGATCCACAGCAATCTGAAGAAGTCCTATGACGGAGATATGGTAGCTCGTGCTGCAATGCACGATGCACAGTG
>CASDUD010000157.1 GCA_949283725.1 uncultured Ruminococcus sp. | reverse complement strand
AATCTGAGATTTTTCCGTTGCAGTAAATTCTTTTGCGTATAAGATACTTGTACTTCTCAAGATTTTTCAAGGCAGTTGAAATCTTTGTAACTCCGTCAGGGAGTATCTTTGAAAGACCTTTAATAGAAAAATTCCAATCATTAGGAAGTGACAGCATTGTAAGCAGCAGGCCACGTTCTGTTGACCCGAGGTTATAGTCACGAATCATCTTATTGTGGATTACTGTAAAGTCGGCAGTGATTTTCTTTTTTAGCTTTGGCATAATATTTTTCCTCTTAATTAAAATAAAAAAACGTTTCTGATTTTTTATCAGAAACGCAAAGTAATTGCAAAATAATATTTGTCAGCAACAGATTTCAGTTTTTTACATTTGTTATTTTAAATCAAGTGAAAAAATCCTAATAGAATAGGATAAAACAGAATCTATAACTCATTATACTTTTCTTGCTTGATTGTTTTTTCTATTTCTATATTCAAAACAAGATTATGCTTCAAATTTAAAGGCTTTTCATAATTTTTTTGTTCTGAATTATGTGGTATAATAGCGAAATTGTATCAATAATTTCTACTAAAGTTCTACAAAAAAATTGAAAATTCATTCTTTTGAGAAAGCACGTATTTTAGGCGCTTTTTGTAATATGCATCAATAAACCCTTGATTTTACGAGACATATACGCTTGGTTGAGTATGTATAAGGGTAAAGTAGAATGTGAGTGCTATTATATCATACATTTGATGAAATGGCAAGGCGGTGTCGCGAATTTCTCTTTGGCGTAATTGTGCGGAAAATACTTGACCTGTTTTGGGAAATGTGGTATAATATATGCATCCTGTAATGTGCGAATCATGTGTGAAATATGTGCAGATTTCCATGTCGGCATACGATTCATGTTGGGATGGCTATGTGGGAAGAAACACTTATGGAGAAAGGAGCATTTTCAAAGATGAAGAAATTAACAAGAATGCTGGCAGCATTGATGGCATTGACGATGATGGGCACGTTGGCGGCGTGTGGCGGCAGTGGAGACGATGCCTCAGAAGCTTCCTCTTCGGCGGATTCTGCCTATAAGGAAGAGGACGATGTGACCGTTGATGCCTCGCTGGTGGATGAGATGGTTGCCGGTGACCCGGATATTTCCGGCCAGACCATCTACTGGCTGGCAGACTATGACTTGAATCCGACCAACAACCAGGATAGAAGCGTAGCCCTGACACTTTTTGAGGACAAGTACGGCGCAAGCGTGGAGTATGTTTCTTGCACCTCGGATACGAAGTTTGATACGCTGGCAAGCCGGATCCTAGGCGGCGACCCGGTGGATATGTTCCCCTATGAGTGGGATGCTGTGCCCAATGGTGTGACAAAGGATCAGTACCAGCCGCTGGATGACTACCTGGATCTGGAGGATGAGATCTGGGCGGATATGACGGATGTTATCGATATGTTTGAATACAACGGGCAGCACTATGTCGTACCCTATTGCTTGTCTGACCCGCTGCTGATTACATACAGCCGTTCTATGTGCGAGGAGAACGGTTTGGATGATCCCTATGAACTGTACCAGGACGGCGATTGGAATTGGGATGTCTTTATGGATATGATGCAGACTTTCGTTTCCAACGCTGAGGACGGTGAAACACGCTACGGCATCAACGGCTGGTTCGGCCAGGCCATTGTACAGTCTACCGGCGAAACATTCGTCACCTATGACGGCGAAACCTTCTCCAACAACATCAATAGTCCTGCCATCGAAGAGGCAGAGAATGTTATGGAAGAGATTATGAGCCTGGGGATGTACGATTCTACTTGGTACGGCTATTTGCCGGATGACGGCTCGACGCTGTTCTTTGGTATGGCAGACTGGGCACTGGGGACTTCCAACACCAACCACGTGCCGGATCCGGAAATCAACGATGAGGGATTTGTGGAAGAAAACGATTTGATGATTGTACCCTTCCCGCAGTATCCGGATGCGGACGAGTACTATTTGAACTGCAACTTTGGCGCAAGAATGCTGGTCAAGGGTTCGGATAAGGGCGAGGCTGTGGCGGCCTATATCAAGTGCGAGCGTCTGGCTGTGCTGATTGACGAGTACCAGGACGATGCGAAGGAAAAGGCGATTATTCCGGAAGTCAATGCCCAGGGCAAACTGAAGAGTTATGTAACAGAAGAGCAGTACGATGCACTCCAGGAATATAAGGATCCCAGCAATATTACACCGGTCTTTGACTTTGGCTATGGCATGGGCAGCAGAATGTACGGTGACGGTGAGTATACCTATGAGACAAGAGGCGTTATGAACAACTTGACTTCAGCGCTGCTCAATGGGGATAAAGACTCCTGGGCGGTACTGCGTGACGAATGGTCGGCTGTTATTGATGAAGTCATTGACGAATATAATAACTAACTGCGAACAGGCCTGATGGGCTGCTTATAGGAAAAGGCTTCTCCGGAAACGGGGAGGTCTTTTGCGTATATAATGCTGCCTTTGGTGCAAAGGATGGGCAGCATCGCACAGAGTTGGAAAGGAGATGGCTATGGATCCACTGTTTCAGCCGGTGGCGTCACTGAAGGGCATTGGGGAAAAGCGGGGACAGTCCCTAGCAAAGTTGGGTATCCATACCCCCTATGACCTGCTGTATCACATTCCTCGCAGCTATCTGGACTATCGAACGATCACGCCCGTGGCGGCGGCGCAGCTGGGAGAATCCTGCGTGGTCTGCGTGCAGGTGGCGCGAAAAATGCCGCCACAGTATATCCGAAAGAATATGACCATCTTTAAGGCTGTGGTGACAGACGGTGTGACGGATATGACGGTTGTGTTGTATAATAATCCCTATGGTTTCCGTGCCCTGCAAGAGGGTGCGTGGTATCGCATGGCGGGCAAGATGCAGGGCAATCTCCTGCGGCGCGAAATGTCCACACCGCATATATTGCCCAGCGACAGTCCCCAGCTGATTTTTCCCAACTATCCGCTGACCAACGGCATTACCGCTCGTGTGCTGATCCAGGCGGTGCGCCAGGCGATCGTTATCATGCAGACGCAGCCGTTCGACTGGATGCCGGAGATGATGCGCCAAAAGCATCAGCTGCTTCCCCTCTGCACTGCACTAGAACAGGTGCATTTCCCAGCGGATATGACACAGATGGAAGCCGCCCGCCGCCGATTGGCCTTCGATGAGCTGCTGCAACTGCAGCTGGGTATGATGATACGCCGAGCGGATAATCGTCGGAAAACCGCTTATGCTATGATGCCCGATACGCCGATGGAGGATTTTTATGCCGCTCTGCCCTTTACGATGACAGCTGGACAGCAGAATGCCGTAGCAGAGATTTTGCGGGATTTGTGCGGCGATGCGCCGATGAATCGTTTGCTCCAAGGGGACGTGGGCAGCGGCAAGACGGCGGTGGCGGCGGCGGCGTGCGGTTTTACTGCCAGAAATCAGATGCAGTGTGCTCTAATGGCACCAACGGAAATTTTGGCGATGCAGCATTATCAAACGCTGCACAGTCTGTTGACCCCGCTGGGCATCTCGGTGGGGCTGCTCACGGGGGCACTCCGTGCCAAGGAGAAACAGTCGATCTATGCATCGTTGGCATCAGGCGAATTGCAGGTGGTCGTGGGGACGCACGCCATTTTTCAGAAAGAGGTGCAGTTTCAGCGGCTGGCATTGGTGATTACAGATGAACAGCATCGGTTCGGCGTGGCACAGCGCGCGTTGTTGGCGGATAAAGGCGGTGTGCCACACAAGCTGGTCATGTCTGCTACGCCGATTCCTCGGACGCTGGCGTTGATGATTTATGGGGATTTGGATATCTCTGTATTGCGGGAGCTGCCAAAGGGACGACTACCCGTACAGACCTATGCTGTAACCGGTAAACTTCGCCAGCGTGCCTACGGCTTTATTCAAAAACAGTTGGCGCAGGGACATCAGGGCTATATTGTCTGTCCTATGATTGACGACAAGGATGAGAGTGAATTGCAGGCGGTATGTAGCTATGCGGAATCGGTGCAAAAAGGGGCGTTTGCTGCCTATCGGGTGGGGCTGCTCCATGGACGGATGAAGGCGTCGGAGAAGGAACAGGTTATGGAATCGTTCCGCACGCACCAGCTGGATCTGCTCGTCAGCACCACAGTGATCGAGGTGGGCGTGGACGTGCCGAATGCTACGATTTTGTTGATCGAAAATGCGGAGCGGTTTGGCCTGTCCCAGCTGCATCAGCTTCGAGGGCGTGTGGGACGCGGCAGTGATCAGAGTTATTGCATTTTGATGACTGACCATGTGACGGAGGATTGTCGGGCGAGAATGCAGATTATGTGTCGGACAACCGATGGCTTTGCCATTGCCGAGGCAGATTTGGAGCTGCGCGGACCGGGGGATTTCTTCGGCGCACGCCAGC
>CASDUD010000156.1 GCA_949283725.1 uncultured Ruminococcus sp. | reverse complement strand
CGCTGCCGATGAGGACAGCCCTGCACCCCGTGTAACATCCGACACCGTATAGGCATCAAAACCCGTCTGAAGCGAACAGCCATATTGGTGGAATCGTGCCAGAACTCCACGAATGAGTTCTGCCGCTGTCGGGATTTTGTCAGACATTGGCTCCAACTCGCTGAGCTGCACCACATCCTCTTCCATGCCGGCTGTCTGCACGCAGACCGTCTCATCCGTCCGCCAGGCAACCACAGCGATCATATCCAGATTGACGCTTGCCGCCAGCACATGACCCCGCTGATGGTCAGTATGGTTACCGCCGAGTTCCGTCCGGCCGGGCACCGAGAAGATCGCAATTTCCCGGTCGCTGCCAAACTTCTGCACAAAACCGTCGACCGCATCCAGCAATCGCTGGCGATAAGCAGGCACCTTGTCTATCCCGCCGCTCAGCACGGACAGTGTCTCTGTTATTTCCTCAGACTTGATCCATTCTTTTGCCTGCTTTATATGCTTCATGGTAAAACCTCCCCTGTTTCAGGCACTGAAACTACCCTATCTATAAGTATAGCCGATTCCAGATAATTTTGCAAGCATTGTTTCATTTTTTTCAATTATTTTTTGAAAATTTGAAGAATAGAAAGTTTTGTTGGTTCTTTTCATAAAATATCTCGACCCATCTCTCTGAAGCTGACCGTCTCTGAGGAAATTACACGAATTCGAAAAAACGACCCGGCACAGGAACGGCATCCTGCACCGGATCGTCTTAGGCACTGCCCGCCCGGGACAGTCCTGTTTTAGCTATTAATGATACATACCTGTGGTATTAGCCCTGTTTGGCCCAGCAAGAGCCTTCCAGTTCCAACAGAGACGGAATAATATCCGGCCATGTGATATCCGCCTGACCCGCACTGATGCTTGCATAATACTGTAATACGTAGAACGCGTCAAAGGTATCCAGCGACTTGCCATCACCATCTGTACCCAATGTACTCTCAGTGTTTACATCCGCCAAGAAATACGCCAGCCGTTCCATCATCTCATCCTCATTGCCACTAAGGAGCTTAGCATCATTGTATCCAGCAGATTTTTGTGCATAATATTGCAGGATATAGAAGGCATCGAAAGTATCCACAGTTCCGTTCAAGTCCGTATCGCCCTTTACCCCAATATAAATGGTTGGGGTCACGCCTTCAACTTCTTCGCCCTGGTACAGTACCTGCAGTTCTACCTTTACATAGTGATCATCACCCTTCAACGCCTCAAAGGCCTCTGCCGGGTTTGCATACGCAAAGGTTATGTCTGCCAACACGCTCTCATCTGCGATCAGAAGATCTGCCGGATCAAAGGCGTTGGTATCTACGGAGAAGTAGAACTTCGCCTCTGTCTGCGTTTCAATTGAAACAGGTTCTGTCTCCGAAGTGGTGGTCTCCTCTGTTGTGGTTGTCGTTTCTTCTGTTGTAGTCGTCATGGTTGTGGTTGTGGTTGTCGTTGTGGTCGTTGTTGTGGTCGTTGTTGTAGTCGTCGTTGTAGTTGTAGTCATCGTTGTTGTAGTCGTAGTGGTTTCTTCCGTGGTGGTTTCTTCCGTAGTCGTTGTCTCTTCGGTCGTTGTCACAGCTGTCGTGGTCGTTGTCTCTTCCGCTGTCGTTGTGGTTTCCTCCGTTGCAGTGGTAGTTGTAGTCGTTGTTGCTGAAGTAGTAGTACTGGTCGTAGTCGTCGTTTCGGTTGTTTCCTCCGAAGTTTCAGTGGTGGTTGTAGTAGTTGTAGTTACGGCAGTTGTGGTTGTGGTCGTGTTGGTTGTAGTAGCTGTGGTTGTAGTGGTGGTGGCGGTGGTTGTGGTTGTTGTAGTGGTGGTATATGTATTTCGTGTATAGGTAGCCGTTGTCGTGGTCGTTGTGGCCGTCGTAGTCGTCTCCTCGGAAGTAGTCGTTGTAGTTTCTTCTGTTGTTGTAGTCGTGGTCGTTGTGGTCGTCGTAGTGGTTTCTTCTGCTGTGGTGGTCGTCGTAGAGGTTGTTTCCGGCTCGGTTGTCGTGGTTGTAGTCGTTGTTGTAGTCGTGGTAGTAGTCTCCGACGTTGTTGTGGTGGTCAACTCATACTCATTCATCACCACGTAAATTGCGCCACGCAATACGCCAACAGATTCATCAAAGATATCTACATTATCCGCATTGAAATATTTAAACCGTTCCAGCGGCACGCTGGTGTCGATGCTCAGACCATAGTCAATACCATCCGGTGCCCATTCTACCGGGAATGTATAATATTCTCTGACCGTGCTGCCCTCTGTCTCTGTTTGCAGTTCCAAACCATATGCCTGTGCAATTTCCTCCACCGTATCCGCATCTGGCACCTCGAAGGTCAGAGCCAGGATGGAATCCAATGCTGTCGGGTCAGTAGGCGCCATAGTATTGCTCAGCGCAAACCGAATCCACTGATCGCTGCCGTTCGTCAATTCAGAAGTACCGTTCTTATAGGCAAGGAAGTCTCGGATGTTGACCTGATTACCATCGCCAAAGAGTGTCATAACGGACTGATCCTCCGCCGGAAGTAGAATCATTTCAGCCGTTACGTCCGGGAAGGATAATACACCGCTCATAGCATAGCACATCGGATCAATGCCATCCTTTGCCCAGACTTCTACACCAATATTGCCTTCTTCACCTGGCTTTACATATACCTCTTGAATATCCAGGTTGATGTCCTTAATGGTGTCATCCCACGGATCCTGGATAACGATCGGCGGTTCGGTCGTGGTTGCCGTTGTCTCCTGCTGAAGGCTGTCTGTATAGACACGGATGCCGCCATCCAGATAGGCAACGCCAGTGTTTGAAATATCAATGCCGTCACCGTTGAGATACATCCGGCTGGGCACCATATATGGATTGGCAGAAGAATCACTATAATCTCCGGTAAAATCCAGATTAATCATCTGCTGTTCTGCAAAGCGAATTGGGAAGAGGTAGTATGTCTTTCCATTCTCATCGGTTAGCAGTTCCAGCCCTTCTTCTTCGGCAACATCGAGTGCCTTCTCCGAAATTTCAAAATACATGGAGAAAAGCTGTGTATCGTCAATGGCCGCTGGGCCGGAGCTGCCGGATGCCCACGCATATTTGATCCAGCGGTCGGACGCCACAATGGTTTCATCCAGCGAAGTGTCACTTGGATCAGTACGATCCAACGTGTAGGCCTGATAGCCCAGTATATTGCTTATGCCATTGGGCAGAATGGCCGCCGGATCGGTAAAGATCGACAGAATCCGTGCCGTCTCCCGTGGGATATCGATACAGAAATTCATGCCCTGGCACAACCCGCCGCTGATTGTGTTGATGTCTACAATGACATCACTCTTATAATCCTCTGGTTCTTCGATATATACTTCCGAAATATCAAGTGTCACTTCTCCGGTTGCAGTGACTACGCTGGCAGCTGTTGTGGCAGTGCCAGTGGACTGTGAAACCGTAGTTGCGGCGGTGGTGATGGATACAAACGCCGTCGTAGCCGAGCTAGTGGCAGAAGACGCAGCGCTCGTAGCCGCCGATGTGGCGGGTGTTGTGGAAGTCGAAGTGGTCGTATTGGAAACTGAAACGGTTGTGGTAGTGGTCGTGGTCACCGTTGTAGTGGTGGTAGTAGTTGTAGTAGTTTCAGACGATGCGGCGGTAGTGCTTTCTTCGCTAGAAGTCTCCTCCGTCTCAGCCGTTGTTTCTGCCTCAGTTGTCGTCTCTGCTTCCGTCGTAGTTGTTTCTGCCTCGGTCGTAGTGGTCGTTTCTTCTGTAGTGGTTTCCGGCAGTGATTCTTCATCATAATACAGTGTTACCTGGATGTTCTCCACATACTCCGCAATCGGCCAGTAGATAGAAACTTTCAGCGAATTGCCAACTGTTTCCGGAATCTCAAACATATGGCTAACCGTTCCCGTATAGGGAATCCGAATGCCCTCATACTTATAGTTATCTCCCTGCCATTCACCATCATACATGAAGCCATAGGAAATGGTGGCTTCTGAATCACTGGAAGAAGTGGAATCAAAGGTAATCTGCACATACTTCGCACCGTTGGGATTAAACTCCACGAATTTATAGTCGTCACCATCAAGCCCGGTCTCGGTCTGCTCTTCTACATCCAGCACTTCGCTGCCGGTCTTTTGCTCGGTCGTGGTGGTGGCAGGATCTACGTCATAGTGCAAAACAACCTTGGTGATATCCACATTGCTGGCACCTGGCCAGTATACACTAAACTTCACCGTATCGCCCACATCATCCGGAACTGTATATTTCGCTATACATTCCTTGTTGGCAGGGATCGGTATCTCATCTTCACCAGTCTGCACCCATCCGGTACTACTTAATGTACCAAACGCATAGCTGGTGTTGTCATCGTTGGAATTTACGGTATAGTATACGGTAATAGAATCTGCACCTGCTGGATCAAATTCTGCAAATTTGTATACTGTACCATCAATCCCTTCTTCCGAACTCTCGGTAAAGCGAATTTCCTCGTCCTTTCCCACAGCCGCTGTTGTGGTAGTGGAAGAAACCACGTCCTCCGTCGAAGCGCTCTCAGTCGTGGTGCCTTCTGTCGTCTCGTCATAGTGCAGAATAATTTCTGTAATCTCTGTGTCATCCACGCCAGGATAGAACAGCATGAACTGCACCGTATCGCCTACATAAGAGGGCACTTCATATTCTGCAGTACACGCACCGCCCGCAGGCACATCCACATCGGACATGTCTACCTGTTTCCATTCTTCAGCATCTTTGTCATATGTGCCAAAGGCATAGCTGGTGTTCAGGTCATTTGATGTAACATTATACTTCACCGTTACAGAATCCGCCCCTGCCGGATCGAATTCCACAGCATTGTATGCACCATCGGTGCCATCTTTTTCTTCCACTGTAAAATCGATGGACACATCTCTTCCCACAGACGAAGTGGAAGTTGTCGTGGTTGTCTCTTCCGGTTCGGTTGTTGTGGTCATCGTTGTGGTAGTTTCATCAGCAGGTGTCTCCGATGTGCCAATGGTAAAGTTGACCGTCAGGGATTCGCCCGGTGCTACCGTATATCCCGTAAGATTGGTCGGATCAATACGGATCACCGTAGAATAAAGATGCTCTCCATCAGCATTATCTTCACTTGACTTTCGGCTATACTCGCCTTCCGATATGGTAAAAGACACATCCTCTACTACACGATCTCCGAACGTCAACGAATCAATGGTAAAATTCTCCGTGGTATAAGAGCATACATTCTGCGGCTCAAATAGTACAATGCTAAGACCGGGATAACCGCTGTCCCCGCCGTATAGTTCATATGTATCCGCAGACGAATAACTCGCATTATTTGTTACCGAAAGGCTGTACTGCCCATCTCCATTGATGGTCGTAGAATTATTAAATGTCTCATCATAGGTATTGATCGCATAATACGAATCGCATACACGGAAATAGGCGACATCCCCATCTGCCGCATGGGTTAAAAAAGACATCATCGGCGTGACCAGCGCACTCGTAAAGAGTGTTGTAGTCGCCATGACTCCGGCTGTCAGTGTGGAAAACCACTTTTTGATTCCCATAGTTCCTCCATCTTCCTTTCTCTATCGGTTTTACCTGTGGGATTCCGGTCATCACTCTCGCCGGGCATCCCCCGTACTTTGATGGCGCATACGCCACCGTTCCATGCAGAGAAGCCTTTTGCATTTTGCCTATTTCCCTTTGGCAGTACAAGAGGCACTGTGCGTCCTCCTTTCACGCACCATCTTGTGCACGCAATCTGCCGCATTTTTCGGATCTCTGCATCTACTTCTCCAGCTATAAGTATATAGGATTTATAAATTTTTTGCAAGTATTTTTCACTAAATTTATCATCGTGATAAAAAATTCACGTTTTATTTTGTGTAGTATAGCCAAATTTATACTCAACTATTGGCAAATGAAAAGAAGGCCTTTTTGTGGAATTCTCTTTTTCAAGAAAAGCGCTGCCCACCTCTGTGCGCAACGCTTTTCTTCTAAGCATATAGGAAATATATGCAAGACATTTCAACTTATGCCGCTTCTGCCAAAAGGAACTGTATCAGCCACACCATATCTGCCATAGTATATTCCGTACTGCCTATCTGGAGTTCTTGTCGCAGCATCGTCAAATCTACGCCGTTCAGCGCACCATCTCCGTTGATATCGCCCTGTACTGTCGGCGCGGGTGGTACGGTACCCTGCATCTCTTCACTGGTCAGCACCGCCATCAGTAGAATCATGGGCGAGTTCCAGTAGATTGTAATTTCATTAGTAGAATAACTCTCCCAGTTATCAAGATATCGCTTCGCATTCGGCACACCCGTCAGCATAGCTTCTGCTGCATCGTCTTCAAGATGCTGGTTGACCCCGCCAGCCAGCATACCCGGCATGGCCTGCTGCATAGCCATCGAAGGACGATGGTGCGGCTGTTGGGGAGAAGTCGTGCCATAACCGCTGACAAAGCAATAGCCTGTGGGATTCGTACCCAACAAATAGTGCAGATGATCCCATGCAGCACTTTTCAGTGCGTCGGTATCTGTCTCTATGCCATCAATCGCCATCAAGAAACCATTGTTGGAGAGCGTCATATTGCTGCCCCAGTTGTATACAGTAATACTGCTGCCATAGGGATTGTTGTCAGAAACAGCCTGTAGGTTCGTAGCATTGGTGTGCATTTTCCGTTCTAACGCACTGACGAGCGATACCGCCTGATCACTTTCCAACCGTTCTTCCGAGAGGTTCAGCATCGCAAGATAGCCATAGCCACCGATAGTCGTCCAGTCAAACAATGGTGCTACAGAAGAATAGAGACTTTCTGCCGCATCGAGATACTGCTGTTCGCCTGTCACAGCATACAGCTGCGCCGCCGCCCAAAAACGCTCGTCCTTATCGTTGCTGTCCGCATAGGTACCCGTGGAGATATCCTCCGGATTGGTAAATACTAGATTGGGGTTTTCTTCCAGATAGTCCCATGCCCATGTTGCACAAGCCAGGCAGTCCTGCGCGAAATCCAGATCATAGGGCGCATATATTTCATACGCCATTGCCATAACGGCCGCAAAATTTGCCGTCGCCAGGCTGGAGACCGGCGTCACATAGAGCGTGTTGGTCTCATACTGCGGCATCACATAACCCGGGAATTCGAGACAGGTCACCTTGTGGTGAACACCGCCGGTTGTCTCGTCCTGCATCTTTTTCATCCATTCCAACTCATATCGCACTTCGTCCAGCACATCCGGTATGCCGTTTCCGCTCTCCGGAATTCCCACCGCATCGGTAAACATATTCGGCTGATACTGATACGCCCAAAGCAGATCACCCACCGCCTTAGCACCGGGTGTCACATATCTGCCATAGTCGCCGGCATCATGCCAACCGCCGGTTACATCTATTTCTTCGCCCGTCTCATAGTCCACAGTAGTTTGGGTGTGACAAGCCGAATGGGAGAATACCTCGTCCTCTACCGCCGTGCCGCACCGCTGCAAGTAGAACATCCGCACCATATCCGAAGCCATATCGTTGTAAACATCCGTCTCAATGGCAAAAACATCCGATTGGCCACAGGATGCCGATTCCAAATAATAATTGCCTTCTGCCGTCACAGCGGAAAAATCAGCAAACCAGTCCATCTCATCGGCACTGGTATTGTTCACGCCGCCGGTGAGTGTTCCCGTATAAACCACGTCACCTGTCTCCGCCGCACAAACGCTGAACGGCTCCGCTTCTGTAATTCCACGGAAAATCGCTGTTTTTTCTGCTGTCGGCAGATAGCCTACCTGGTCAAGTAGAATTTCTTTCTCATCTGTTTCAAACTGGCTGTAATCCACATTGTCATCATTGATCAGCATCATTTCTACCCCAGAGATCGTGATGGTATGTTCACCCAAGGTTCTACCCATATCGCCGCAGTTGAACGCGACCTTGGAGAGCAAGTCGCTTTCCTGATGCATCTGGAATTCAAAGGTATATTCCTGCGGTTCTTCTGTAACCGAAAGGCTCCGTGAGAAATAAGAAGTATAGTCACCGCCATTTTCCTGTACAATTACCGATATATCTCTCGATACCGTGCTGGAAATAGAGAACGAAAAACTGTACACCCCGTTCTCATACATGGGGACACCATTGTAATATGCCTGTACAGAATAGTCATATTGTCCTGTATCAGCAATGGTCAAATCGATGGTTTTGTACGCAATACAACTCGCTTCTGAACTGTTGTCGGTATACAGCTTCCACCGGGAACGATCTGCAAATAAGTTAGTGTTCAACTCCACGCTGGCACTTACCGACAGAGTGCCACACAAAGTCAGTGCCTGTACCATGGACACGATCCCTGCCGCTAGGCGTGTACCAAGTCGTCTCTTCATAAAAACATTCCTTTCCTCTTATCATACATCATACCGGAACTTTTCTACAATGCGCAAAAAAATTGTGCATTTTTCCATCATCATTGTATCATCTCTCCCGAAGCAATGCAAGTGTTTTTTGTAAATTACGCGCTACATTTTACCAGAAACACACTGGACAAAAGCAATAGATAAAAAAGATTGCAACAATCATTATGCCATTGAGGATAAATCAGCAAAAGCAGTTTTCAACATAACGTTCCCAATCAATCGCGGCATCAAATACTTGCGTCAGACTCTTCGGACAGCGGTTCATGCGAAAATTGATCTTGCTGAAATGCCCGTCATTTTTGATTTCATCCCGTTTCTCAATCCCGATATATGCTGCTGTCATCGTATGCAACACCGTCACCCTCGTGCAGCAATTTATTTGCTTCAATTATATGGGTAGACTACGACGACTTACAAGTCAGCTAGGAACTGGCGAAACGCCGTAGGCAGAGATAATTCTTTGACAATTTCCCGCATCGTTTTCCACACGAAATGCGTGCTCATCGCCCCACACTGACAGTGCATTCCATGCATTGTCCACTCGACATGGGTGAACACATGGCGGCGTTCACCAGTCTGGTGCACAGTCTCTGGAACACAGCCCCACGATTCCACCTGCTGCTGCACCTGCTGCACTGTACACTCTCCCGGTATATGCGGAAACTCCCAAAGCCCATGCAATAGTCCTGGCTCTGTTCGCTGCCGCACGGCGATCTTCTCGCCGCATTGCAGCAACAGCACGGTCATTGTCTCTGTACGGCGGGGCTTTTTGGGGGTACGCTTGGGCAGCTGCTGTGCATCCCCCACAAGGCGTCCAAGACAACACAATGAAAGCGGGCATTCCCCACATTTGGGATTTCCGCCCGGCAAACACACCGTCGCCCCCACTTCTATCAGTGCCTGGGTCAGCGTCGCACAATCTGATGTGTGTGCCTGATACAGCGCAGTCAAAAGTGGCATGACGATCCTTTTCCAAAGCGGGCGGTCGATTGCACAATAGCAATCCATCACCCGTGCCAACACTCGAAAGACATTGCCATCCGCTGCCGGGGTAGGCAGTCCATAACAGATGGAACAGATGGCACCGGCGGTATAGTCCCCAATGCCGGGTAATGCCCGCACAGCTTCATACGTACGGGGAAATTCACCATGGTATGTCTGCACGATTGCCTGTGCGGCACGGCGTAGATTGGCAGCACGGCTATAATAACCAAGCCCTTCCCAGCATTTATTCACAGCCTCCTGAGGCGCCTCCGCCAAGGCATAGACATCCGGAAACTGTGCCAGAAAACGGGTAAAATATTCCTTGACCGTCTCCACCCTCGTCTGTTGCAGCATGATCTCCGACAGCCACACCCGGTACGGCGTGCAATTCCGCCGCCAGGGCAAATCCCGGGCATGGGTGGGGTACCAAGCCAGAAGCGGCATTGCCATCTGTGCCACCGCCTCTGCCTGCCACTGTTTCCACACCCGCATCCGCTGGATGAGCTTTTCATATATTGGCAACATATGCGGTTCCCGGCACGCTGCTGCTATGTCTGACACCGGGATCCATGCCACATCGCTGTTCTCGTCGGGTTTGTGGTGCAGCCGCTCCTTTTCTTCAGCAATGAGTCCATAAGTCAGGTTATAGTGCATGTGCGCCGCTACGGGCACACCCCGCCGCACGTGCGCCTTGACAGGCAAACAATCCAGCGATAGTAATGCTCCCATCAGCGCAAAAGGAGCTTTTATCCCCGTTTCTTCCTGCACCTCCCGTATCGCTGTCTCCAAAAACGCTGGCGATCCATCTGCGTGCCCTCCTGTCCAAGCGTAAGAGTCGTAGATATTATGATACACCATCAGCACTTTATCCAGCGTCGGATTCATCACAAAACCGGAACAAGTGATATGTCCCTGGGTTCGTTCCCGGAGCAGCACATCCTCGCCGTCCGCTGCTGCCGCCTGCAAAATGGCTATCTGCGCCGCCCGTTCTGCCGCATCCTGCGGAATATAGTCCCGTATTGGCTGCCAAATATTCTGACTGTCCATAAAATGCATTTCCTTTGCCATCGTTGTTCTTTTATCCTTTCTTAGGACTTGTTCACATAGAAGAATTGCCCAGACTTTCAAGGCAATTTTTAAGGCGCAGGGTAGGAAACCGCAAGCAGACTTTGTGTCTGGCAAGGATCTCTCACACAGCAGCCGGGAAAATTGGCAGGAAAGATGAGGGCAGTTCTATGAAAACACGTTCTCATAGCCTTGCATTTTTTCCGCAATTATGCTATACTAAAAGTACTTTACCTCAGGCAGCACTGTCCACAAGACCGTCCTGTGTCTGCCTCATTTTTTATTTTTTCCGGAAGGAGGAGAACCAACCCCTTGAAACCTGTTTATTTTATCTGCAATCTGCACGCCGGCAAAGCGTCTATCGGTGATTATCTCGCTATACTTCTCGACCGGCTCACCGCTGTAGGGGGCGAAGTCACCGTCCATCCTACCCAAGCGCCGGGTGATGCCATAGAGGCTGCCAGACGTGCCTGCGATAGCAAGAAGTATGAACTGCTTATCTGCGCAGGTGGCGACGGCACGCTCAACGAAGTCATCCAGGGATGTATGAACAGCTCGATTCAGCTGCCCATTGGCTATATTCCCTTTGGTTCCACCAACGATTTTGCCAGGGGACTGGGCATCCCTCAGGATCCCGAGGAGGCGCTTGACTGCGTTCTAAACGGTGTCCCTATGGCGTGCGATATTGGTCAGTTCAACGACAAATATTTCACCTATATTGCCGCCTTTGGTGCTTTTACGGAAATTTCCTACAAAACGCCTCAGCCAATTAAAAATGTCCTGGGACACGCCGCCTATATTCTAAACGCCCTCGCCAAACTCCCGAAAATCCGCCCATGCCGGATGCGCATCGAACATGACGGGCAGACCATAGAAGGAGAATTTCTCTACGGTATGGTGACCAATTCTTCCTCTGTGGCAAAACTTCTATCTCTATCCGAGGTACAGTGGGACGATGGTGTCTTTGAAGTCACGCTTATCCACAAGCCCTCGAATCTAACGCAACTGCACCAGCTTATCTCTGCCTTTTCAAAGATCCAGCTGGGATCGGTCAAGCAGTATCTCCACTATTTCCGCGCCTCCCAGATTACAGTGACAAACCTGGAAGAAACACCGGTCTCCTGGACGATCGATGGCGAATATGGCGGCACTTCATCCCGCAACTGCATCCGCAATCTGCAAAAAGCCGTTACCTTCTGGGTAGATCCCGCCCGCCGGGAACAAGCAGAGGAGTCGGGCGACACGGGGCTTGCCGTCATCCGCCCACGGCCAGATGACGAAAAACCATCAGCATGATGATATAGCCGGCTCTAGTCGGAATGCCGTCTGAACAGGTGCATGGCAGTCCTCCGGAAATTTTGCCGGTGGCACCATTTCTGTGACATCGTAAATCATCCGTATAATTTGCAGAAACCAATATATCCAATAAACGGTAAGAGACATGCAGAGCACAATGCCCGCACAGCTGAGTATGATCGCCAATATCCGCATTCGTTTGCTGCTCCCTAGCTGCCATTTGGCACGATGGCAGTAGACTAACCCGATAATGCCAACAGCTACAGACAGTGCCGGAATTAGACAAAATATAAAAGCGGCAGTACCAAACAGCAAGGCACACACATCATAATGTTTTTCCGGCTCTGGCGCATAGGGGCGCATTGGCTGCATAAGTCATTCCTCCATACTTCTCTTTGTCATTCCGTGCAGTGCTGCGGAATCGATTCACCGCATCCTATCTATAGATGATAACAGAGATTTGGTGCATTGTCAAGAATTTGGTCGAATCATATCCGAACCTGTCTGCGAGATTTGTCGTTTTTCTCGCCCCATCCGCCAATTTCCAAAACAATTTATGTGCATCCGCCCTTCATACATCGATAGATGCTGCCGGCGATGCCGACGAATACACGGAGAGAGGAGACTTTTTCTATGCAAACCCGTCAATTTCACATCGACTGTACCGCCGAAGATATTGGTGATTATGTTTTCCTTCCGGGAGACCCCGGGCGAACTGCGCAGATTGCTTCTTATTTAGAAAATCCCCGTCTTGTGGCACAGAAGCGAGAGTTTACCACCTATACCGGCACACTCGATGGCATAAAAGTCAGCGTCACCTCTACCGGCATCGGTGGTCCCTCCGCTGCTATTGCGCTGGAGGAACTCAGCGCCATCGGTGCCCATACCTTTCTGCGAATTGGCACTTGCGGCGGGATGCAGCCTTCCCTCAAACCGGGGCGACTGATCATCCCCACCGCTGCCATCCGCATGGAAGGCACTTCGCAGGAATATCTGCCGTTGGCTTTTCCCGCTGCCGCAGATTTTTCGCTGGTTCAGCTGCTTGTCCAAGCGGCACAGGAAAAGAACTTTGACTACAACGTGGGCGTGGTACATTGCAAAGATTCCTTCTATGGGCAGCATAGCCCCCAGACCATGCCTATTGCCGACACACTGCAAAAAAACTGGCAAGCCTGGCAGGCGGGCGGTGCACTGGCTTCAGAGATGGAATCCGCAGCCCTCTTTATTGTAGCGACCGTGCGCCATGTACGCTGCGCCACCGTTCTGCAAATGCTCTGGAATCAGACCCGGGAACAGGTAATACGGGACGAAGCGCACGCCCAATCCGATATGACCTGTGCCATTGAAACCGCTGTATGCGCCATGCGCCAGTGTATCCGCCATGACTGCGCTGATGCTGCACTCAATGACTGAGAACCTATCTTCACAAGATGCCACGGCAGCTTTTTGGCATCTTTGCCCCATGCCTTTGTCTGAAATTCTTGCAATACACACTGTATTACTGCGGCTTTCGTGCTTTGCCATGGTACAAATTTGCCGAAAAATTGGCTCGTGACCCTTGTGAAGACAAGTTCTGAATCAAATGAATGGAAGGAAGGCGTTTTTTGTTTTGACCACCATCTATTGTGTAGAAGACGATCATGGTATACGAGAACTGGTCACCTGCGCGCTGCAATCCGGCGGTTATGGCGCAGAAGGGTTTTCGGATGCCAGAACGTTTTTCGACCGGCTCACTGTCCAAAAGCCAGCGCTGATCTTATTGGATATTATGCTGCCCGATCTGGACGGCATTGGCATTTTGAAACGCCTGCGGACAGACGACGCCACCCGCACCATACCCGTTATCATGCTCTCCGCCAAGTCCACAGAGATTGACAAAGTAACTGGGCTCGAAAACGGTGCAGATGATTATATCACCAAACCCTTTGGCATTATGGAACTTTTGTCCCGCATCAAAGCTGTTTTGCGGCGCACGGGAGATGGGAAAAATACATCCAAACAACTAATCATCCAGGGGCTTGTCATCGATCAGGACAAACGGACAGCAACATATCAAGGACAGGAGCTCGTACTAACTTATAAAGAATTCGAGTTGCTGACCTATCTCGTCCGAAACCGAAATACGGCTGTTTCAAGAGACCGGCTGCTGGAAGAAGTCTGGGGATTTCAATACGAGGGTGAGACACGTACAGTCGATGCCCATATCAAGACCATTCGCCAAAAGCTGGATGCCGTCGGATGCGGCAGCGAACTCATCCGCACCGTGCGAGGCTACGGATATAAGATTGGAGGGTGACTGCTATGCATTGGATCAGTTGGAGTCTCCTGCTCCTGGCGGCTCTGATTATTCTGCTGCTGTGCTGGTTGTCTATGCAGTACCGACACCGAACCATCCAGCGAGAAAAACAAATGCACCGAGAACTAAATACGCTGCAGCAAAAAATCAACCGTATCGAAAAGGATCTCTCCCACGAACGAGATATCATCGACACCATTCAGGAACACATGGTGGAGGGCATTCTCATCCTGGACGACGCAGACAAAATCCAGTTGGCCAACCGTACCGCCACCCAGATTCTCTCCATTGCGCCGACGGCATGGGCACAAAATTCCATCTTTACTCTCACGGATGATACCGTTTTTCTGGAAGCACTGCGCAAAACCAAAACCCCCCAGAAAACCTCTGTCCAGCAACTGCTGAAAAAAGAAGGAAAGTATTTCCGTGCTTATATCAGCCGGGTCGAAATGGGCGATATCTTCGGCACGATTGCCCTTCTGGTAGATGTGACCTATCATGTCAAGGCAGAGAAAATGCGTCAGGAATTTACTGCCAATGTCTCTCACGAACTGAAAACGCCCCTTACCACTATCAAAGGATTCGGCGAAATGTTCGGCAGCGGCATGATTACCCAAAAAGACGATGTGCTAAAATATGGAGCTATGATCGAACGGGAGAGCAAACGGCTGCTTTTTCTCATTAATGATATCATCCGCCTTTCAGAAATCGAGGAGCATACCGAAATGCTCGACACGCCCGTCAACCTTCGAATCGCTGCCCAAAACGCCATTCAGCTGCTCGAAAGCCAGATTGCACAAACGCAGGTGCAAGTAACGCTTGATGGTTATGGCGTACTGCTGCAAAGCAACGAAGGATATATGCGGGAGCTGTTTATCAATCTCATTGACAATGCCATCAAATATAACAATCCCGGTGGCCATGTCCACATCACCATCCAGCGGCAGAAACAGCAAATTCGCATCACAGTGACAGACGATGGCATCGGCATTCCTCTACACGCCCAGAGTCGCATCTTTGAACGATTCTATCGGGTGGATAAGAGTCGCTCTAAAAAACGAGGGGGTACGGGCCTGGGGCTGTCCATTGTCAAACATATTGTCGATTGCCACGGCGGCACGATCTCTCTGCAAAGCCAGCTTGGAAAAGGCACAGAAATTACTGTTCTGCTTCCCATCCGCCAAACGGCCTGAACAAACCATCCCACACAAAAAGACTGTTCCAAAACAGGACATTTCTCCCGAGGAACAGCCTTTTTATGACAACACCGCACAAAAGCCGCTTAACAGCCTTGTGCGGTGTTTCCTTTATCAACCATACAAATGTATGGATTTTTCAGTTGTCATCAGCTAAGGTTACGCTTCATAAAACGGTGTTTTTCCTTCGATCGCTTTCGCACCCAACGGAGATTTCACCGGTGCAATTACGCAAGAGCCATATTTCTTGGCCGCCTGCGCAATGGCATCTGCATTTTTCGGAACATCCGCCGTATTGTTCAATTCCACAACAACTACAAAGCCCTCTGTTCCATTGACTGACACGCCATTGACATAGGCTTTCTGGACATCCTCCATCCCCTGGAGCAACTGCGAAAGTTCTGTTTCCATACCGTCTGGTGCCGAATCAATCGGTCGCAGGGCAATCTGCGGCTGAATCGCAAGCGCCTGCTGCTTATTAAACGACAGTCCAATCGAGAAGGGGTCAAGTACGATGCCGGATGCCTTTGTCTTTGGGTCGTTCAACATCGCAACATAGTTCGAAAACGGCATCGGCACTGCCTTACAGTCGGGCAGGCTCACCCACTTTTGCAGCTCCGGCAGGCTGGTGAACAGCGGGAGGTACTGTTCCTCGCCGCGATGGATCAGGATAAACTCTGCCTTTGCATTCACCGTATCACCCGGCTTGACATTCTGGGGCACCTCCATCTGTACCGGTGCCACAAAACGCGCCTTGCGGATCGCATCAAACAGAGCTGCCCGAGCTGCGTCTGAATTCTCCGCCTTCAGGCGTGCTGCCCCCACAATAACATCGTTATTGGTGATCTTTTCCGTACCGAACAACGCTGTGATCGACCGCTTTTTCGCCGTCTGTTCAACCGGCAGCGGAACACCTTTTAACTCCGCCATCTTTTCCCGCTGGATGGTAATATTTGCTTCTGCCGGGTTAATGACAATACCCTTTATCTCTACCCCCTGACGCAGCAACAATTCACAATACTGGTCAAATGTGATGATCATCGTTTCTGCATCCGGGTCGTTCTTCCACTTCAGATATTCCAGCCACTCGGTAAATGCTGGAAAAAACTTCTCGCCGTTCGAGTTTGCTACCGCCAGCAGTGATGCCTGCATCTGCCGCTTTCCCTCCGCATCCGGCTCGACCTGGTCAAGTGATGTATTCAACGAAATCGGGGCAATAAAGGAGGCTTCTTTCAATAACTCCAGCATCTTTTTCTCTGCATCCGGATTTCGCTTTTTCTTCAATTCGTCCATAGCGTCGACCAGTTCGGGATTTTTAATGGTTGGTTTTTTTAGCTGTGCCAATTTGATTCACCTCATTGTTTATTTATCGCCGTTCTCTGCGGCGGGCAACGATGCGCATATCGCCCGGGTACTTCCATCGAACCGGTCAAATCTCCGCCTTTTTCCTGCGCACGCTGCGGCGACATTTTTAGTATAGCACACTTTCCCCAAAATTGCAAGCGAATCGGTACAAAAATTTAGGGCAATCGCTTACGAAATTTTCTAGGGCTTGTTTGAAAAATGGCTATGTTCGAAAAAATGCCCAGAGATTGCTGGGTGCTAGGAGAAATTCCGCAGGCAGGCTTTCGCCTGGCAAGGATTTTTGACAACGCAGACGGCGGTTTATGGGCATTTTTACGAGTGTATGGATTTTTCAAACAAGCCCTAATCATTTTTGGCATAAAATTAGAAAGAAAAGATTTATCTGAACCCTTCTGCCCATGATTTTCATGTTGATTTCCCATCTTATATTCAGTATTTTTCATAGAATTTGTTGTGAGATATCTTCAAAATGATTTTATAAGCAGTTGCTATGATATAATTTTCTGTGCCTCTTGACAAATAAGGGGAAATCAGGTATAATAAGGACACCATGAGCAGGCTGTGTGATAGCGCAGTATAACTGTGAGGAAAGTCCGAGCATCAGAGAGCAGGATAGCTGCTAACGGCAGCCGGGGGCGACCCTAGAGCAAGTGCAACAGAAAGATACCGCCGCACTTCGGCGGCAAGGGTGGAAAGGTGCGGTAAGAGCGCACCAGAGTGCAGGAGACTGTACTGCTATGTAAACCTTATCCGATGCAACGCCTATTGGTACACGTCATCACAACATCGGCTCGGTGGATGGCGGCGTAATGGCGGCATGAACTGTAAGGCGACTTACAGGCTAGATAAATTATCACACACGACAGAACTCGGCTTATAGGCCTGGTCATGGCAACAGCGCAGCTTTTCAGACTGCGCTGTCTTTATATGGGATATATCGGCTGTATAGGGCTGTCCGGTATACAATGTTCTTATGCTGCATAGAGATGCAGGGGAGGTGGATGCTTTTGCCTGCACCAGATGCTATGCAGCCTTTATTCAGCACGCAAAATCCGGTGGGAGATCGTGCGCAATATATGGAGAAGACATATCGATTTACAAAGGATATGCCAGAGATTGTGGTGACTGCACCAGAAAAAGATGCCGCCCAGAAAATGGCGGACGATAGAAAAATGGGAAAGATGTTGGCGGCGGTGATACAGGCTGCCTGGGAAGCGGATGTATAAGGATATGTAGGCGGCACTGCCCCAGGAGCGTCTGACAGCTTTGGATGGAGTTGCCTAAGAATTTGAAATATAGGGTATGATATACTATAACGAGGAGGATTAGAGATGGATGCAGAGACAATGCTTTGGTACCAGAAACCAGCAAAGGATTTTGATCACGCCCTGCCGATTGGGAACGGCAGAATCGGGGCCATGGTGTTTGGAGAGCCAGTGGATGAGATTTTGAAACTCAACGAAGATTCTATCTGGTCGGGCGGCAGACGCCATAGAAACAACCCGGATGCACGAGAGGGCCTGGAGGAAGTCCGGGCACTGCTGAGGGAAGAACGTATCGCGGAGGCGGAGACGATTGCCTTTCAGAAAATGCAGGGAGTCACGCCGAACGCACGGCACTATATGCCACTAGGTGACCTGCACCTGCATATGGACTTTGCGGGAAAGGCGAAGCAGTACTTCCGCAGCTTAGATCTGGAACAGGCACTGGCGCAAGTGCGCTTTACTGCCAATGAAGTGACATATGTGCGAGAGATGTTTGTTTCGGTACCTGACCGAGTGCTGGTTGTACATATTGCCGCCAGTGAGGTGGGAAAAGTGAATCTTAGCGTTTCGCTCGATGGGCGGGACGACTACTATGACGACTGCCGACCGTGCACGGATTATGACAATATGCTTGTTTATACCGGCGGGACAGGCAGCCGAGACGGTATTTTCTTCGCGGCAGCCCTCACTGGCTTTACAGAAAATGGCACGCTGCGCACAGTGGGCGGTTCGCTGGTGGTGCGGGATGCCAATGAAGTGACGCTGGTTCTGAGTGTCGGAACGAGTTTTTATCACGGCGAGATGTACGAAGAGGCCGCAAAGCTGGATGCTTATTATGCAGCTTCTTGCAGCTATGAGGAACTACTGTATCGCCATTTGACGGAGTATCAGGAGAAATTCCGGCGGGTGCGTCTGACGCTGGAGGACAACAGTGAGGGAGGAAGCGAACTGCCCACCGATGCACGTATTCAGCGGCTGCGGGGAGATGAGGGCGATCACAAGGAGTGTAAGCTGCAAATTCACGATGCCAAGCTGGCGGTGCTGTACTTCCACTATGGACGTTATCTGATGCTCTCGGCCAGCCGCCCGGATACCCAGCCGATGAATCTCCAGGGCATCTGGAATCAGGATATGTGGCCTGCTTGGGGCTGCCGCTATACGATTAACATCAATACGCAGATGAACTACTGGCCGGCGGAGGTGTGCAACTTATCCGAGTGCCATCTGCCGCTGTTCGATTTGATTGAACGAATGCGTGCTCCTGGGCGGGAAACAGCGAGTGCTATGTATGGCTGCCGGGGCTTTGTGTGTCATCACAATACAGACATTTGGGGCGACACGGCACCGCAAGATCTTTGGATGCCGGCGACCATCTGGCCGATGGGTGCCGCATGGCTGTGCCTGCACATTTTTGAGCATTACCAGTTTACCCAAGATCTCGATTTCCTTTCCCAGCACTATGAGGCTATGCGCGAAGCGGCTCTGTTTTTTGTGGACTATCTGGTGGAAAATGACGAGGGCTATCTGGTGACCTGTCCCTCTGTTTCACCGGAGAATACTTACCAGACGGAAAAGGGCACAAAGGGCTCCCTTTGCAGCGGACCGTATATGGATACAGAGATTTTAATAATGCTGTTCCAAAATGTTATTGAGAGCAGCCGTCTCTTGGAACGAGATGGTGAATTTGCGGCACAGTTGGAGAAACTGCTCCAAAAACTGCCGCCGCTGAAGATTGGCAGATATGGGCAGATCCAAGAGTGGGCAAAGGACTATGAAGAAGTAGAAATTGGGCATCGCCATATATCTCATCTATTTGCGCTGTACCCGGGAGATATGATCTCTCCCAATCACACCCCAGAACTGGCAAAGGCGGCAAGAGCCACACTAATTCGCCGTCTGGTACATGGCGGCGGCCACACGGGTTGGAGCCGAGCGTGGATCATCAATATGTGGGCGAGACTGCTCGACAACGGTATGGCATATGAGAACCTTCAGCAGCTTTTGGCATGGTCAACGAATCCAAACCTGCTGGATTCTCACCCGCCGTTCCAGATTGATGGGAACTTTGGGGGTACCGCGGCGATTGCCGAGTGTTTGCTGCAAAGCCATCATGAAGAACTGCATTTGCTGCCAGCTCTGCCGGAATCGTGGAAAAATGGCAGCATCTGCGGTCTGCGTGCTCGAGGTGGCTTTGAGGTGGATATCTTTTGGAGCGAGGGCAAGCTGACCCAAGCGAAAATTCGCTCGCTGTGCGGCAATCCCTGTACCTTACGTACGAAGGAAATCGTCAGCGTTTCTAGCGACACTGGGATGGTTGATGCCAAAATAGAGGATGCCCGGGTGACATTTTCCACCCAGAAGGGCGGTTCGTACTTGGTGAAGGTGTGAGCGCCAACGTGTGCACAGCATTGCCGGGTCGATATAAGGCAACACCGCACAAAGACTGCCTAACGGCTTTGTGCGGTACTGCCCTAAAAACCTGTTTTCACAAGATGCCGCGGCAACTTTTTGACCTCTTTGTTCCATGGCTTATATATTGGTATTGCTATGGCTTTGGCGCTTTGCCATGACACAAATCTGCCAAAAATCGGCTCGTGTCTATCGTGAAGACAGGTTCTAAAAAAATGACGCTTTTGCGGTGTAGGAGAGGAAATCATGCATATGAGACGAATCTGGATATGGGTAGCGATGGGGATCGTGCTGACAGGGTGTACAAAAATCGAACAGGAACCTTTGGCGGTGCAGACACAGTCTGTGGCGACTGCCACCACACAGCTTTCCGCCCAGACAGAATCGAGCGAGCCGGCTGCACAATACGATTCAGTAGCATTGCAAGTGCCCGAAATTACCCGCCAGGAAGTGTCTCTCCGGCTGGAAGCGGAGGATACGGCACTGCCAGAAAAATGCTCCGTAGTTATCGATCCCCGGCGGGGCTATTCCGGAGATGGCTATGTCAGCGGGCTGAACGCCAACTATGAGTCCTCTCTGGAATTTTCTTTGGAAATTCCCGCAACCCAGCACTATGATATCACTTTGGTAGTTGGTGCGGGTGCCGCTTCCAGTTGTAAAATCCTTGCCAATGGAGAGCCGGTCTATACGCTGGTGACCGACAGCACGGAGAATTTCATTCGGGTGACGGTTCAGGGAATTTTTCTCACCGAAGGTACCTGTGAACTTGCCATTGCTCCGGTTGATGGCTTGGTGGATATCGACTGCATTGAACTAACCAACAATACCAGTCTGTATGACGATTCGGCATCGCTGGACACGGTACCAGTAGATGCGGCAGCTACGGAAAATACCGTCCAGTTATATGCATTCCTGCAAGAGCAATATGGAAAAAAGCTGCTGACAGGACAGCACGTCTCCAGCAGCAAAAATGAGGAATTGGAAGAGATCTATCAGATCACCGGTAAGTATCCTCTCATTCGCTTCGATGATTTGCGAAATTATTCCCCGAACGGCGGTGATGCGTCTGCGGCCACTGCTGTGGCGGATAGTTTGGCGTGGGCAGAATCTGGCGGTATTGTAGGACTTTCGTGGCTTTGGAACGCCCCTACTGGCACGGGAACGATCTATCAGGAGGAATCCTCCTTTTCTCTGCAAATGGCGTTGACAGATGTTTCTGTTGCGGATCGCAGCCTGGAACAGTTGCGCCAGATGGAAGAAGTAGGTGAAATTTCCCAAAGCTGCTATGCATTGATATCAGATATCGATGCCATCGCCGAAGCATTGGCACCGCTGGCTGAGGCAGATGTGCCAGTGCTATGGCGGCCCCTTCCAGAAGCGGGTGGGGGCTGGTATTGGTGGGGCGCTGACGGCGCGGAGGCCTACCAGTGGCTTTGGGATCTGCTCTATACCCGCTTAACGGATTATCATCAGCTGCACAATCTGCTATGGGTTTGGAATGGACAGAGTGCCAGCTATCTGGTGGATGAGAGCCAGTATGACATCGCCTCGCTTGACCTCTATGTCGATGCGGAGGAGTCATATGGCAGCCGCTATGAGCAGTATGTTGCTCTGCGCAATATGACGCCTGGCAAACTGCTTGCCATCAGCGAAGCCAGCACTCTCCCAGATATCAATGCTATGTTTCGTGACAATGCCGTCTGGCTCTACTGTGGATTGTGGTATGCGCCGTATTTAGGAGAATATACCGATGATGCTACGTTGATTTCCTTCTATAATTCGGAGGGAACGCTTACACGTGAGGATGCTCCAGCCTTTTCCCATTGACTGTGTATTCCGTGTATGCTTGGCAGCTTTTAGAGCGTTTTCACATAAAGATCATCCAAAGTACGTGCAAGCGTTCATTTTTATATCAACACACATTAAACGGCGAT
>CASDUD010000155.1 GCA_949283725.1 uncultured Ruminococcus sp. | reverse complement strand
GTGGAAAAGTGCAACCAGTGCCATATGTTTCCCTGTGAAAAAATTGAAACAATGCTGCGACGTTCTGATACTTATAAAAAAATTTGTCGGGAACGTTGTACAGAAGAAGAATATACTGTAATTGCCGGTGCATTCTTTCATAAAGTAGAAAATCTGAAAAAATGACATATGAGTATGTCCAGTATCTCGCGGTATCGTATAAAGATGATTATGGTATACCACTCCGGCTTGTAGTGCCAACTAAAATAAAGAGGTGAATTGTCATGACCATTTCTGAAACGATGGCATATATCCAGCGTTTTCAAAAAGGCGGAAAGCCTGTCCACGACCTTTCCCGCATTCATGCCTTGTTAGAGGAACTAGGGAATCCACAGGATGCACTTCGGGTGGTGCATATTGCCGGAACCAATGGCAAGGGCTCAGTGGTGGCGTTTTGTGCCAAAGCGGCGGCGATGGCTGGATTTCGTGTAGGAACGTTGACTTCACCCTTTATCCGTCGCTATACCGACCGCATTCAGTTAAACGGTAGAGAGATTCCAGAATCAACTTTATGCGCATTATGTGAGAAGGTGAAAAACTGCACCGTTTCAGCTGACTGCTCTCAGTTTGAGATTACGTTTGCCATTGCATTACTTTGGTTTGTGGCAGAAAAATGTGATTTGGTTATATTGGAAACAGGCATCGGTGGTCTGCTTGATGCCACCAATGTGGTCAAGCATCCGTTAGTGTGTGTCATTACTTCTGTTTCTTTTGACCATATGGAACTGCTGGGCAGTACACTTACGCAGATTGCTGCACAGAAGGCGGGCATTATTAAGCCTGGCTGCCCTGTGGTGTTGTCACCAGATAATTCCATGGATGTCACGTGCCTGGTGCAGGAGACGGCCAGACGTAAACACGCTACACTGGCGATTCCTTCTATGCTGGACTGTCGGATTCTTTCGGAGGATTTGGAAACTACGGTATTTCAGTATCACTGTACCCAGTATGTACTGCATATGTCGGGACGGCATCAGGTGTACAATGCTTTAACTGCTATAGAAGTGATTCGCATTTTGGGTATGCATGGCTTTTTGATTACCGCTTCGGTAACCCAGGCGGCTTTTGCACAGGTGCGTGTTCCGGCAAGAACGCAGCTTTTACAGCGAAATCCCGATGTACTGCTGGACGGAAGCCACAACCAAGCAGGTGTTATGGCACTTTCTGATCTGCTCCACCACGGAGCAGTCCGGCCCATTCACGGCATCTGCGGCATGATGGCAAATAAAGATTATAAGACTGCCTGCGGTATTCTCCGTAATACTTTTGACACAGTGACTTGTGTGGACAATTTCTCGGAGGAAGCTGTACCGTCGGAAACGCTAGCTATGTGCTTCCGGGGCTATGTGAGAGAGGTGTCAACCTGTTCGAATATCCCGGAGGCCTTGCACCGGGCAACAGCGCTTGCTCAAGCAGATGGAGGTATGGTTGTGATTTGTGGTTCCCTCTATTTGGCGAGCCATGTGCTTCAGCAGGATCTGGTGCCTGACAAGAATGGACATTAAAGGTCTGTTCATCAGACAACGGGTACAGTATATTTCCTCGTTTTTCCGAGAAAATGCATGAAAAAACTCCATGCAAACCGATGGGGAATGCATGGAGTTTTGGTACGCCTGATGCGATTCGAACGCACGACCTTCAGAGTCGGAGTCTGACACTCTATCCAGCTGAGCTACAGGCGCATGATATGTATCGCAAGAAGCAGTTGTTCAAGCGACTTATTTATTATACCACAAACGGAAGAAAAAAGCAAGTAGTATTTTTGTTATAAATTCATGAAAAAAATAAGAACATTCAGAAATTCTCCTGCTTTCGCTGCTTACGCAGTGTTCGGCGTTTCACAGCTGCTTCCCATTCCAATTGTTCCTCATAGGATTCGATCAGAAGTTCTGGCACGGGAGCAGGCTGCTCATTCTCATCCAATGCCACCATAACCAGATAAGCGGTGTTGATCAACTGTCTGCTCCCGTCCAAATTTTCCACATACGAGCGAACGCATACTTCCATGGAAGTATGTCCCACATGGGTTAGATGGCCGCAGATGATGACAGTATCGTTGGGATGTGCTGGCGCATTAAAGGTCAATGTGTCGACAACTGCCGTTGTTACATTCTTTCCGGAATGGCGGCGTGCGACGACGGCGGCGACGATATCAATCCACTCCATCAGCTGACCGCCAAAGAGCCGGTTATAGCCGTTGATATTGGCTTGTGTCAGAACCTGCACTTGTTCGGCATAAGAATCACGCACACGTTTTGGGTTCATAAAAGGCTTCCACTCCCTTTGTGTTGTTTGCCTACATTATAGCATTGCAGCGGGGAAATGTCAAGATGGTGTATTTGAAAAAACGTCCTGAGGATATAGGGGATTACGGATTCCATAAATGCTGTATAAACAGCACAGCAGCGTTGCCGGATATACCGGGCAGCGTACTCAGCAGGAAACAGATCGGTTCGCTTGGTGTAGTTATTGATATCGGCAGCGTATATGTGGCAAGCTGTAAGATTGCTTGTTCTTCTTTCACAACCAGGCGAGCAGCAGGTACCTGTTCCCGGAACAACCGATTGTGGGAACGAGCATCGACAAGTAAAAATCCGCCTGCAAAGATACAGAGCAGGTAGTATATGGCCAGTCCAAAGGCAAGTCGTTTCCAAAACCTTTTTTTTGATGTGGTCTGCATAATATAAGTCTCCTGTTTTTTCGGGGCGGCTTTGCTACGAAGCCTGCAGTTTCAGCAGCGTCTGTGCCAATGCCTTACCCACAAGTTCTCCTGCATACTGTGCTTGTTCCAGGGTATTGCCATGTGTGCCAATTTCCAATAGCAAGCTACCGGTGGTTAGATCCTGATTATATTTTCGATAGTCAAACAGGATTGGGCGTGTTAGTCCCGGGTACATTCCCTCCATATTTTCTTGCAGTCGGCAAGCAAAGTGGAAATTTTCCATATAGTTGGGCATATCCATCGTACCATCGTCGCATCCGGAGATGATCATCACCTGGGCAGATTCCTTGTTGTCGATCTCTACAACGGGCTGCATCAGCGTATTGCCATCTTGGATGGCGTCACGGTGGACGTCCAGCACAACACAGATGGAGGGATACTCGTCCAGAATTGCCTGGACGGTTTCAGCACTTCGTTCGTATGAGCCATTGTAAGAGGGATAGTCATGAATGGTAGTGTCATGAATCACCCCGATGCCTGCTTGTTCTAGCTGTGCGGTAATAGCATTGCCTACGGAGACCATATTATACGCCGGGTCGGTGGAGCGATAATTAAAGCTGGGATCAAAGCTGGCACGCACATATGGCTCAAACGATTCTGTGGTATGCGTGTGCATGATTAGCACCTGTGGTTCGCCGTTTACAGTAATTCGAAAATCTGGCTGAACACTGCTCTCCGCAATTAGCGTATTGTTAGAGATACTGGTTTTGTTTTGTACCTGCCCAGCAGTGAACAACTTAAAAAAGCGTGTGCCGGAATAGGTGCCATAGTAGGTACGCTTGACAGTAGTGCTGGTGTCTAGCACCCAATCCACTGGATATGGTTTCTCGCCTGGGTCATCGGAGGGGGTGATAACCGTGGGAACAGCAGATGAATCCTCTGTGATGCTTTCCTCCACCCATCCGAAACCTTCTGATACCACATTCCAAGAGAGGTCTTCCTCTTGATTGTACCAGGCATCGTCCGTATCTATGGGTGTGATGTTCTGGAAGGCGGCAGAAGAGTGAACATCACTCTGACTCTGTTGTAGCGTTCCGGCAACTGGAAGTATTAACATAGTGAGAATAAAACAACATATGGGCCATTTTCGACGTCTTTTCCTTCTGCGCATAGTGCGTTCTCCTTTCTCAAGATTCTGGCAGAATCTGTGTCATAAATGTTTCGGTGTCGCAATTCCCGTATCGGTTATAGCGGCCGATACCATAGAGACACTCTGGGTCTTGTGTGATATAGTTGGATTGTTCCAGACAGGTCAGCGTCATCTGAAATCCCAGTTCTCGGAGTACGGGAACACTTTCGGGCGAGACGAAGCCGTAGGGATAGGCGAAAACAATCGGGGTCATCTGTAATTGCTCCTGAAAGCGGTTTTGCAGCAGCGACAGGTCACTGTACAGCATATTGTGATAGTCCTCTTCCGATTCACCGGAGCGGATGGAGCAGCCTTGCCTTTCGCCACTTTGATCGCTATGTAAATCATAGGTGTGACTGCCAAATTCGATTCGACCGGACTCCAAACATATAGCTGCATCTGTCCATGTGAGATAGGAGTAGTTGTCATTGTGTGGGGCGTCGGGCGCATAGACATCGGTGAATGCGCCGACAAGTGAAACAATGGCACACATCTGAAACGATTCCAACAACGGGAGAACAAGGCTGAGGTTGTTGTACAACCCATCGTCAAAGGTGAGTAGAATTGGTTTTTCTGGCAGCGTACCTTCTCCCTGGGTATATTTCACAAGCATTTCCGCTGACACAGTTTCATAGCCATTTTCCTGTAAATACTGCAAATCTTGCTGTAATGTATCGGGTGTGACACAAAATGATGTTTCTGGCAGATTGGTGACACTATGGTACATCAGGACCGGTAGAAATACGCCTTCTGGTGGATCGGCCGCTGTTGAAAAAACATCCTTTCCAAAGTGTAACAGGCATAGTGTGGCGAGGAGAAGTGCCGTATCGAGTGCGATATACCGTTCCAGACGGTGAAAACGAAAGCTAAAAAACATAGAAATCAC
>CASDUD010000154.1 GCA_949283725.1 uncultured Ruminococcus sp. | reverse complement strand
GCACTCTACAATGACTGCCACGCCGTTCGGCCCATAGCCCTCATAGACGATGGTCTCATAGTTGTTCTTGTCTCCTTCACCAGCTGCTTTCTTGATGACCCGTTCGATGTTGTCATTCGGCACATTGTTGGATTTTGCCTTGGCAATGAGATCCCGCAGCTTGGCGTTCGATGCCGGATCGGGGCCGCCTTCCTTGACACAGACGGTGATCTCTCTGCCGATTTTTGTAAAAATCTTTCCCTTTGCCGCGTCTGTCGCTTCTTTCTTGCGCTTGATATTGTTCCATTTCGAATGTCCTGACATAGGTTCCTACTCCTTTATCCATGATTTTCGACTGTTTCTGCCTGCGTCATCATTCGGCAGAACAATTCATCCAGCCGCTCCTGTGCGCCGCAAAGCCCCAGATACCCGAACAGGCACTCTATGCCCGTTGCTTTGTGATATACCTGTGCGCTGGTGTGGCGCGGCACGGTAACACTCGCATTTCTGCCGCGTTTGAGGATGGCAGTTTCTTCCTCGGTCAGGTGTGGCAGCAACAGATCATAGCCCTTTGCCTGGAACGCCGCACACACCAACTGTATCTTTCGATCATGCAAACTCGATGCCGGGCAATTGGCCTGCATCAGCAGATGGTGGCGCACCATAACCTCATAGATACTGTCTCCGAAGAATGCCAGTGCCGCTGGACTGTATTGTTTCGCTTGTGCCTCTGTCAAAGGCCGCATATACACGCGCCTCCTTATTTACGGCACAAAGTCAAATTCAAAACCTAGAATATCGACTGTGTCGCCTTCTTGGATGCCCTTTTCTTCCAGTGCATCGATAATCCCACTGCTGCGCAACACCCGCTGGAAATATTGCAACGACGAATAGTCTTCCATATTGACCGTGCGCAAAATCGGTTCCAGCCACGGCGCATGGACATAGTATACGTCGTCTTCCACCGCAATCTCGAACTTTCCATGGGCATTTTCCGCCAGTTCTTCCTGCGAGGGAGCTTCCGGTTCATACTGCAAGATAGGTGGCAGCGTCTGGAGCATAGCAGCAGTTGCCTGTACCAGTTCAGCTGTTCCCTGAGTGGTGGCGGCAGAGATCTCCATACATGGCAGACCTTTTTCCGTCACAAATGCCCGGAACCGTTCAATTTGTTCGGGTGTTGCCATATCACATTTGTTTGCCACCACAATCTGGGGGCGGCTTGCTAAATCCGCTCGAAATCGTTCCAATTCCCGCTGGATAATTGCATAGTCCTCGATGGGGTCACGTCCCTCGCTGCCGGACACATCCACCACATGGAGAATTAGTCGGCATCGTTCGACATGGCGTAAAAAGTCATGCCCCAGCCCAACGTTATCGCTGGCACCCTCGATGAGTCCGGGAATATCCGCCATGATGAAAGATTGTTCCTCTGCCACGCGCACCATTCCCAGCACCGGTGTAAGGGTGGTGAAATGATAATTGGCAATCTTGGGTTTTGCGGCACTGACCACAGAGATGAGCGTGGACTTGCCCACATTTGGAAAGCCCACCAATCCCACATCTGCCAACAGCTTGAGTTCCAGTGTCACCTCAAAGCGTTCTCCGGGAAAACCGGGCTTGGCGAACCGAGGGATCTGCCGTGTAGAAGTGGCAAAGTGCATATTTCCCTTACCGCCCTTACCGCCTTTCGCCAGTATCTGCGGGGCATCGGTGGAAAGATCCGCCATAATACGCCCCGTCTTTGTTTCCCGTACCACGGTACCGCGCGGCACTTTGATAATCAAATCGGGCGCACTTTTTCCAGTGCAGTTACGTGCGCCGCCGTTCTCGCCCCGCTGGGCGACATATTTGCGCTTATAGCGAAAATCGATCAGTGTAGAAAAGTTGTCATCCACCTGAAAGACAATATCTCCACCCTTTCCGCCATCGCCTCCATCAGGGCCGCCAGCTGCCACATATTTTTCCCGGTGAAATGAAATGGCGCCGTCACCGCCATCGCCCGCCTGGATGGTAATTCGTGCCTGATCTACAAACATGGTGACTCATCTCCTTTCCTCGAACCTGTCCATTCGGCAAACAGGCGTGCTGCCATGGACTGTATTCTAATCCTCGCATAATTTTGCTGCAATAAGAAAATCCCAAGCAAATGGATGGCTGCTCGGGATCTTCCGTCATTTTTACATCAAAACGACACACATTAATACGTGTCGCAGACTTACTGTGCAGCGTATACGCTGACTTTCTTGCGGTCACGGCCGACACGCTCAAACTTTACCGTACCATCTACCATGGCAAACAGGGTGT
>CASDUD010000153.1 GCA_949283725.1 uncultured Ruminococcus sp. | reverse complement strand
GAGCAGGGCATCCGCACCACGTTCCAGCTGAACCCCGGCGGCCACCACGACCAGCCGGTGGAGCGAACGGTGGCAGGGATCGGGTGGATAGCTGCGCAAATACTTTGCAACATCACAGTTTAGTGGTGTCGCGCAAAGCGGACAGGACGCAACAATTATGATACTTTTCCGTACTTAAATGCATAACTCCGAGATCTCGCGATTTTGTTCTGCATTGCTGAGACATTCCCTCATTACGCAGTTTCCTTTCCCACCACAGCAATAGCTCCCGCGACGGGGGCCCGATTCACTAACAGTTATTCCTTAAAATACACCTGCGGAGTGAAAATAGATGTTTGGAGACGATAACTGTGCCGAATGAAAAACTTGCAAATAATTACTGCAATCGATTCACAAAATTGCTTGATGAATACTTTGCGAATCAAAACGTTCGTGGGATTAAAGACTGCATTCTCCAGGCAGAAAAAGAAACTCTTTTGGAATCCGACCCAATTTCACAAATGCAATTCTATTATGATATTGCCCTTGCGTATGCCAATGTAAGGACACTAGAGCCTTCTGATTCTCACTTGGAAAAGGAAATTCTTAATTATCGAAAAGCCATTGATATTTTTGAGATGGAGATTTCAACAAGCGATGAAGATGTCCTCGATAAAGATGTATATTCCCTCGCCCAATTGATTGCCATGAAGAGCTATTGCAATTTGGGGAACACATTGGGCGAAACGAACCGGTATATCGTCGCGATTGGTTCCTACTATAATGCAGTATGCATATCAGATGCGTTTTCCATGGCATCACTAAACTTGTCATCGACGCTTTTTCAATTCGCCATTTTTCAAATCACTCCAGAGGCAGAACAGTATTTCACTCATGCAGCCTACCATTATTTTAAGCTGGCAGAACAGTATCAAGTCAATCTGGAAAGCCCCGGCGGATTAGTCGGACTGGAGTGCGTAAGACAGCACTGGGTAAAACGCGCTATTGATAAATACGGAAAAGAGTTCTTGAACGAAGAACTGCAAGACTTTGGGAAACGTGATTATTCCGAAAAGGAGTATGATTACCGCAGTTGGTTATCAGGGTTCCGGTTGTTTTTGAATGTTGAAAGTGAGATTTTTCGCTCGCCCGATTTTTGGGGCGACTATATAACTTTGCCTGACAACGTGGATCCTACGTTTTATCATGAGTACATTGGGCTTTTCAATCAAATAAAGCAGGAGTATATCACATCTCGCTATTTATGGTACATATCTTCTGAATTGCAAAAGCCAGAAGTGGGATGTTACCTTGATAAAGACCGGAATCTTGCGGAAGTCACTTCTAATGATGTATTCTGTATGCGTGAAAGTCTTCTTCGGCAATCTCTTAAGATGGCCGCCTCCACTTTTGACAGAATTGGTTTCTTTCTGAACTGGTACTTTTCTATAGGCTTACAGGGAAATAAAATTGGGTTTAAGCAGATTTGGAAGGATACAATACGGAAGGGGCAAAACGATATTCCTAACCCGATGAAAGAATATAGGGCAGACAACCCATTTTTAGAGGCATTATTCTGGTTGCAAAAAGATTTTGTTGAAGATAACGCGGTAAGCTTAACCAGCGATGCGGCAAACCGAATCGTCAAAATGCGTAACGACATGGAACACAATTGCTTGCGTACAGTAAAAAGAACGCCAAAAAGTGATTCCAGAATAAAATTCACCGTGTATACCACGGAAGGCCAAATCGAACAAAACGTATTCAACACATTAAAGCTTTTGCGCGAAGCGATTCTATATTTGGTGTTGGCAGTTAATGTAAAAGCCTTGCAAGATCAGGAAAGAAGAATACTACCCTCGGAGCACTGAAATACCGGAACAATTTTTTTCAAGAAAATCAAACTGACAACCATTTGACCACCACACATGCAAAAGCCCGCGAAGCCAGTATAGAAAAGGCTTTGCGGGCTTTTTATATCGTTTTCATCTTTGTGCACAACAGACGAAAAACGGCTTCACAGCGCCGTTTGGCGTTGTGTGTCTGGGAACTCCGACCCGGAAGGCCGCTGGTTCGAATCCAGTCGGGCGCACCAATCTTCCCTTAGACGAACCACTTGTTTTTAGGTCTTCTAAGGAAACATCCATTTGACCATCTTGTGTATTGCACAGGATGGTCAATTTTTTTGGTT
>CASDUD010000152.1 GCA_949283725.1 uncultured Ruminococcus sp. | reverse complement strand
GGCCAGGGGCTGGAGTTCCGGCTCTATAAAGCAAAGCGTTCCGCCTCGCTTGAAGAACTGCTGGGTGCCATCCGCACCAAACGCTATCCCATGGCACGGCTGCGCCGCATCCTCCTGCATATCCTGCTCGATATCCACACGAAGGACATCCAGATGTACCCACCCTATGGCCGTATTTTGGCGTTCAATGATGTGGGAAGAGAGATTTTGCGGGATTCCAAATCCAAGCGCCTGCTGCCCTTTTCACACTCGCTGGCAGAACTGGCGCAGACCAGCCCGGCAGCAGGCCACTGTGCAGCACTCGAATCCCAAGCCACTGATATCTACCAATTGGCACGACCGGTCATTGGCAAGGGTGAATCTGACTTTCGTCGGCGCATTATGCCCGCCAAAAGTGCTGTGCCACATCCCGAATCCTAAGGAGTTTATGTATGGCAAAAGTTTCAAAAAAGCAGCTTGGCAGACGGCGGCGGTGCGCAGCACTTGTCCTACTCCTTCTGATTGCCCTGTTGATCTATGGTATCACCCGCTGTGTGCGGACAGGCGCAAGCAACCAGATCGAAGCAGACGTCCCACTGCCCGCTAGCATGGACATTACCGCTTCTGGCTCGGATACAGGAAGAAACCATCTCGGCGTCCTGTACAGTGGGTCATTCCCGGCGCTGGAAACAACAGCAGACGATCCCACCGATGAGATGCCCATGCCCACCGAGCCGGAACAGCTGCCAGTTCGCCAGTGTGAACTCGCTGTCACACCCGTGCTGCAAAATCCGGAACTGCCCACAGGCTGTGAAGTCACTGTCCTCACAATGGCACTCCAATATGCAGGTTACACCATCGATAAGTGTGCGCTGGCAGACAAATATCTGGTGCAGGCAGATCCTTATACTGCCACCTTTGGGGAGGCATTCATCGGATCCCCCTATGATGCCACGGCATGGGGCTGCTATGCGCCGGTCATTGTGGAGACGGCACGCAGTTTCCTCGCTGACCAGGGCAGCACGGAACACGTGAAAAATCTTACGGGCTGCTCTCTCAAAACGCTGCTGGGTGAAGTGGCAAATGGTACACCCATTGTCACCTGGGCAACCATTGGCATGACCACCCATGTAGAGGAACGCTATTATTGGACAACGGACGAAGGAAAGGATGCGGTCTTTCTTATCAATGAACACTGCGTCCTGCTAACCGGTTATGACCTCGACCGCAATATCGTCATCGTATGCGACCCACTGGAAGGACGAATCGAATACGACCTGGATCGCTTTGCCGAGTGTTACTCGCTGGTATACCAGCAGGCGGTGGCGATTTATGAAACAACGGCAGCAACAGGCACTGCCGCAGAATAGGCAGAAAGGACGCGGGCAACCGATGTCCTTTTTTTGTGTGGTATTGCCTATGTAAGCGCTAAGCGCGAGACATAGGACAACCGCTTGGCTGCATACACTCCCTACAACCTCCACCGGGCGGCACACTATGCCCATTTGCGCCTGCGCCGCCCATGCCAAGAAAGGGTCTGATGCCATGAAAATCCTTGCCGATGCGCCGTTTTTGCCGGATGGCTATACCGATGATTTGCCAGTGATTGCCCTCGCCGGTATGCCGAATGTGGGCAAATCGACTGTGTTTAACGCGCTCACTGGACTGCACCAGCATACCGGAAACTGGGCGGGCAAAACCGTTGCCAGTGCCATTGGCACCACCGACTGTGATGGTACTGCTGTGACGCTGGTAGATCTGCCGGGTACATATTCCCTCCGAGCACGCTCCGCCGAAGAAGCGGTGACAAGGGATTTCCTCTGCTTTGCCCAGCCCGATGCCACGGTTGTCGTTTGCGATGCTGTGGGGCTGGAACGGGGACTAGTACTGCTATTTCAGGTAATGGAAGTCACGGATCGGGTGCTGCTCTGCGTCAACCTCGTGGACGAAGCCGAAAAGCGCAGCATCACCATCGACTTTGACCAGTTGGCACAGCGTCTGCAAATTCCGGTGGTGGCCACCGCCGCCCGCAGCGGTCGAGGACTTTTGACACTGCGAGAAAAACTGGCACAGCTGCTGCACCAGCCGCGTTCGGAACAACCACCTAAACCAACCATCCCACTGCCGCCCGAAGTGGAGGCAGCTTTGCAGCCGGTATTGGCAGCACTGCCGGAAGAAATGCCCGCAGGACTTTCACCCCGGTGGGTGGCACAGCGTCTCTGTGAGCCGGAACCGGCGCTCCACGAACAGTTGGCGCACAGACTCTCTCTCGACCGAACGGCACCGCCCCTCTCCGAGGCGTTGGCACAGGCAGAAACACATTGTCCTCCGGAAGCATTCGCCGATGCGGGCATTGCAACACTGGTGGAGTACAGTGCCGCCATCACTGCATCCGTTATGGTGCAGCCGCCCGAATCAGACAGCAAAGATCGGCGACTCGACCGCATTCTCACTGGGAAATGGGGGACACCTATCATGCTCCTGCTGCTAGGCGGCATCCTCTGGATCACCATTGTGGGGGCAAATTATCCCTCAAGCTGGCTGTCCGCCGGCTTTTCCCAGCTACGCCATGGGTTGGATACGTTGATGGTCTGGTGCCATGCGCCGAGCTGGCTCAGCGGCTTTTTGCTCGACGGTGTATATACCGTGCTGACCTGGGTCATCTCGGTGATGCTGCCGCCGATGGCCATCTTTTTTCCCCTGTTCACACTGCTGGAAGATTTCGGCTATCTGCCCCGGGGGGCATTCAACCTCGATCACCATTTCCAACGGGCGTGCGCCTGTGGCAAGCAGAGTCTGACGATGTGCATGGGTTTCGGCTGCAACGCCGCCGGGGTCACAGGCTGCCGCATCATCGACTCGCCCCGTGAACGGCTGATCGCCATCCTCACCAACAACTTCGTCCCCTGCAACGGCCGATTTCCCACTATGATCACCTGTATTACACTGTTTTTTGCCGTGGGAACGGGGATGGGGCGCACGCTGGTATCTGCCGCCATGTTGTTGGGACTGATTCTTCTGGGCGTTTTGATGACCTTCCTTTTTTCCCGGCTGCTCTCCCGCACCATCCTGCGCGGCGTGCCCTCGTCCTTCACGCTGGAACTGCCGCCCTATCGAAAGCCGCAGGTGGGAAAAGTGATCGTCCGTTCGCTCCTCGACCGCACATTGTTCGTATTAGGCAGAGCATGTCTGGTAGCAGCACCAGCAGGTGGACTGCTATGGCTGCTCGCCCATATCACCCTCGGAGAACAGCCGCTTCTTGCGCTGTGTGCGGACTTCCTCGACCCGCTGGGACGGTGTTTGGGACTGGACGGCGCAGTCCTGCTGGCATTTGTGCTGGGGTTCCCTGCCAATGAGATTGTACTGCCCATCCTCTTGATGCAGTACACCGCCAGCACCACGCTCACGGAACCGGGAAGCTTGATGCAAATGCACACACTCCTCACCGAAAACGGATGGACGGTACAGACGGGACTTTGTATGCTGCTGATGATGCTGTTTCACTTTCCCTGTTCCACCACCTGTCTCACCATCTATCGGGAAACACACCAGTTTAAATGGACGCTTGTCGCCTTCTTTCTGCCCACGCTTTTGGGCATGGGTCTATGTGGCATGGTCTCCGGTATCAGCCATCTCATCCAATGGGTTTTTTAGCGTGTGCCTCATATAAAGCCTGTTTCCCATCTCTCCGCACGCCAAGATACGAAACAGGCTCTAAAGCAAAAGGGACACGGCGTATGCCATGTCCTTTTTTTGGTTTCTTAGCACGTGTGCACATAAACGTACATGCACATCTATTTTATGTAAACACGCTCTAGCGTACCGTCCCCTATGCATCCAGTTCTTTTGCCGCCTCATACAGGGCATTCTTTCGATAACCGGTCTGTGTCGCTGCCAGCTTGCAGGCTTCGGTCAGCTTTTGTCCCTGCTGCACATAGCTTCGTACCAGACGCAATGCTTCTTCCATCGGCATCTGCGTTTCCTTTTGGGCAGGCGCCCCTGCCACAACCAGCACGAACTCGCCGCGCGGCGGCACCGTTTCATAATAGGCGATCGCTTCGGAAAATGTCGTACAGCGCACCTCCTCATGTGCCTTGGTCAATTCCCGACAAAGCGACAGCGCCCGCGCCGCGCCAAATACCTGCGCCATGTCTTGCAGCGTCCGGCAGAGTTTGTGCGGTGCCTCATAGAAAATCATTGTGCGTGTCTCGTGCGCCAACTGCGTTAGATGTTCCATACGCGAATGCTTCTGCACCGAGAGAAATCCCTCAAAGGTAAATCGTCCCGTATGCTGCCCCGAAATCGCCAGCGCCGCAATCGCCGCCGATGGTCCTGGCACCACTTCCATCGAAATGCCCAGCGTATGGCACAACCGCACCAGCGGTTCACCCGGGTCGGAAATACAAGGCATCCCTGCATCCGTAACGATGCCGCCGTTTTCCCCCGCCAACAGTCGGTCGGTGATCATACGTGCGACCGTTTCGCCGCTGTGTTCATGATAGCTCAAAAGCGGCGTGTGAATGTCATAATGCGTTAACAGCTTTCGGGTGACACGGGTATCTTCCGCCGCCAGAAAGTCCACTTCCCCCAGCAGCCGCAGCTGCCGCAGCGTGATGTCCTCTAAGTTGCCAATGGGGGTGCCAATGATATACAGCGTTCCACTCATGGGGAAACAACCTCCTTCTGGGATATTTGCGCCGGGGATTGAGCCGAATCGACCAGGTTGCTCATCCAAACACCCTTCTGGATCAGTATATAGCCCACCGTCACCTTCAACAGGTCTGCCGCCTGAATCACCGCATAAACGAGCAGAATCGGCAAATCGGTAAAACGGCACAACAAAAATGCCACTGGTATGGGCAGTACCCAGGTATAGACACTGTCAAACAAAAAGGTAATCAGTGTCTTGCCGCCGGAGCGCAGCGTGAAATACAGGGCATTCAAAAATCCCTGCACCGGGAAAAAGGCGGCTGTTATGATGATAAACCACTGGCCATAGCGGCACACCTCGTCGGTGGTGTGATAGAAACGAGGGAATATCCCGGAGACGGCAATCAGCACCGCCGCCAGCAGTACGCTCACGCCGCAGGTGAACCACATCAGCTGGAAAGCATCTTTTTTGGCACGGTCATATGCCGATGCCCCGAGCGTCTGGCCGATGAGAATGCCCACCGCCGAGCCGAGTGCCACAAAGACCACATTGAGCAGGTTACAGATGGCGTTGGAAATATTCAGCCCGGCAACAACTTCCAGCCCACGCATCGAATAACACTGGGTCAATGCCGCCAGTCCGCCTGCCCAGAGAAACTCGTTGAAAAAGATGGGCAGCCCTTTTTTCAGCATCTTCGCGGCAATTTCGCGCGGCAACAGGAGCGTGGTATAACTTTTTCGGAGGAAAGAATACTTCTCCTTATGACTGTGCGCCCAGAGAACTACAATCACCGTCTCTGCCACACGTGCCAAAACCGTGGCAATGGCAGCTCCGGCTACGCCTAGCTTCGGTGCGCCCCAGTTGCCATAAATCAGCATAGAGTTCAGTACAAAATCCACGACCACCGACAGCACGCCCGCCACCATGGGGCTGACGCTGTGTCCTGTTTCCCGAAGGCTGCTGGCATAAATTTGGGTAACCACAAAAAAGGGCAGTCCAATCAGCATAATGCGCAGATATTCTTTTGCCATACCCAGCGTCACCGCCCGGTCAACTGTGGCACTCTCGCCATGCAGGTACAAGCCAATCAGAAAATCATCTGCCAGCCAAAAAACGGCGACCCCTGCCAACAGGCACACCAGACAGATCCAATGCTTAATGCGGAAGGTATGACGAAATCCTTCGAGATTATTTTGGCCATAGTACTGTGCCCCATAAATACCCGGTCCCGAAAGTCCGCCGAAAATCGCCAGATTGAACACGAAAATCAGCTGGCTGGCAATCGAGACGCCCGTCATCGCCTCGGTGCCGATACCACCGACCATGACGTTGTCCACTAGGCTCACCATATTGGTGATGCCATTTTGGATCATCATCGGCACTGCCAACAGCATGACACGCCGGAAAATGGAATTGCGTTTGTGCAGATGCATTATATTTCCTCCTCTGTCTGCCAAGTTGTCACGGCACTACCCTCGCCCACCAGACGCAGAGGCAGCACCTTTAGGAATGGCTTACCGCCATATCTGCCCTCCAGCAGAAACAGCCACGGGGGAACCGCCGGCGATTTTGCCACAAATTGTAGCCGCTTCGGTTCAATGCCATTTTGCCGCATGGCATCGATCACATCTGCCAGCCGTTCTGGACGATTGCACACGCACAGACGTCCCCCGAACCGCAGCAGCTGCTTCGCCGCATGGCAGACATCATAAATTGTACAAAGCACCTCATGGCGGGCAATCTTCTGCGCCGTCAGCTGGCTCTCCAGCCCCGCCCGGTGCGCCTTATACGGCGGGTTGCAGGTGACTAGATCCAGCTGCCCCAGCGGTGCCCCCGGCCAAAGCGTTTTTAGATCCGCGCAGACCGGATACAGCACAGAGCCAATGCGGGTGCTTTGGGCAATGCCTGCCCGCATCTGTTCGATGGCATCCGGCTGGATGTCCACACCATAGATTTCCGCCGGCGGTTCCTTGCGCTGCATCAACATCGGGATAATGCCGCAGCCGGTGCCCAGGTCGCATACACGATCTTTCCGCCGATACGCCGAAAACGCTGTCAGCAGCACAGCATCTGTCCCAAAACGATGACTGGTACTCGTACAGACCACCAGCCCCTCGTCAATTGGTATATTTTGATAAGGATACGACATAGCGTATCGAACTCCTTTCTCATTCTTCCCACGCACGTCCCAGCTGCACACAGCCGTACGCCATGTACTTTCGGAAGGCCGCCGCGTGCCGGCGCAGATAGGTACGGCTGCACACCGCCTCATCCCAGCAAAGTGACAGATAGACCGCTGCCCCCAGCTTTGTCAGCCCGTCATGCATTCGATCCAGCAGAACACCATCCCGCATGGCAATATCCGGATCCGTCAGCAGACAGCACAACTGAACCAGCACCTGTTCATGAAAGCGGTTCTGGTCGATGGGGATGCGTACCGCAAAACGGGAATGGCGCACTCGGATCTGCGCCAGCTTTGGACAGTCCCGAAAAATCCCGTTTGCCCATAGATCGATGGGCTCCATTAAGCTCACCGAGCGCAGCTCCGCACAGTCGGCAAACGCCCCAGCGCCCACACGTGTTACCCCCTTTGGGATCCGAACATGGTGAATGTAGCAGTTTTTTGCCAGCGCACCCGCGCCGATCTCCGTCACTGTGTCCGGTATATGCACCGTGGCGTCCGCCCCAAAGGCATGGCACAACACGCCATCCTCGATAAAAAATTCCACAAGCTATCCCTTCCTTCACCACTTCACACCGTTTCAGAACTGGTTCTCAGAACCCGTGTTCATAGAGAAGATGTGCGAGTTTTTGCGCATAATTTGTTGAGGACAAGACGAAAAAGTAAAAGCATACTGTCGTATGGTGAACGTTTTCAGCATAGTCGTCCGGAAAATTTCCCAAAAAGGCGTGCAGCTCATCCTATGAACATGGATTCTCAAAGTCCCCGAAAGATCTGCTGCATTTCTTGCAAATCCTGCACCGTCACCGTTGCCGTTGCCTGCATTTGTTTCCAATCGCCGTCGCTGACCGCGTCGTAGACACCGACGGTAAAAAAGCCCGCTTTCTTAGCCGTCTCCACGGCATGGAGCGAATCCTCCGCCACAGCGATCTGCCGCCGTCCGAGGTGCAGCTGCTGTGCCGCCGTCTGGAAGATTTTCGGCTGAGTCTTAGGCGCACCGATGTCCTGCTCCGTCAATAAAAATTGCAGCCGTTCCCACACGCCGAGCCGCTTTAAAGCCGCCTTTGCCAGCGTCCCATAGGTGGCAGTGGCCACGCCATAGACGATGCCCTTTCGATCCAACCAGTCAAGCAGCTCCCGTGCATGGGGCTTCAGCGGCAGTGTTTCAAAATACGCCTGTGCCGCCAGATCAGACACCAACTTTTGCAATGCCTGCGGCGTACATGGCAGCGAAAACTGCTGGACAAAATAACGGGACGACTCTTCAATCGACATCTTCCGCACAATTTCCGTAATGCCTGTGGGCACTTCTCGATTAAAGTGGGCAAAAATCTGCCGATCCACCTGTGCCCACACGCCAGTGGAGTCCAAGAGTGTGCCGTCTAAGTCAAAAATCACACCTTGCAGCGTATTGTGTTCCATGGAGTCCCCCTCTCTGCCGGAAAACAGCGGCGGCGTATTGCTGCGCCTACCGCTGTCATTGCTGTTAAGGCAACACCGCATAAAACGTGTCTGACGTCTTTGCACGCCATCTGCTTGCCTATTTTCCGTCATATTCCAAAAATGCTCGTCAATACACAAAGTATTGACTCCGCTTTTGTTTCATCTGACGAAAAATCGGACGGCGTATCTGTGGCACGATCTTTGTGCGGTATCGCCTTAAAATTATCTTTATGCGACGCACCAGATGGATTCCGAGCTGTCTTACACGCGCGTGAATCTCGGCTGGTTGTCGTGCGTTGTACCGGTGAACACCGACTTGGGCATCGCCCATACGCTGCCGTCGGCTTCCTTGCAATATACGACCAACTCTTCCTGCGTCTCTGCCTGGCGCACCGATGTCTGAAGCAATGCACAAATCGAACCATCCTCGCTATCCCGATACTTTGCGCCGACTTCCAACACAGTCGGTTCCGGCACGGCGATCGCCTCTTCTACCCGTTCGATGTTGTTGACGATATCATCCTGTACCAGGATCATCTGCGAAAACGGCTGGAGTGTGATATGCGCATTGCCGTTTTCCACCGGCACCGGCTGGCCGCTGATCACATCCACCAGCGATGGCTCACCCGTCTGGAACCAGAATTCGCTCGGACAGTCCTCCAGATTCAGTGCCACGTAGACACTTCTGCCATCCTGCTCCTTCACAAAGAGCAGCTGCCGGTTGCGCACTTCCACCGTGCGATAGGCACCTGTGCGCAGGGCTGGATAGGCATGATAAATACGACCCAGCTTTACCAGATGCCGATACAAGTCCAGGTTGCCGCTTCGGTTCAGTTCGCTTAAATCCAGACACGGACGCAGGCCATCATCCGAGTTGTTCTCATGACGACCCATCACGCCGTACTCACTGCCATAGTAAATCGACGGAATGCCAGGCATTCCATACAACAGCGTGTAGCAAAGTGGCAAGTACCGCTGATCCACGAGTGTGCTTGCCAGACGGTTGACGTCGTGGTTGTCTACAAAGTTGTACAGGGCAGTCCCTTGATAAATGCCGCCGTTGCCGAACTGGCGATTGATGCTATAGTTGATCTCGAAATAATTCTTGTCATTGTGGGAGGAGTAGATGCCCTTATAGCATTCATAGTTTGTCACACTGTCGAGCATCTCCGGATTCGCCCAGCGTTTATAGTCGCCGTGGATGATTTCACCCATGAGCCAGAAATCAGGGTCGCGTTCCTTGCAGAACGTGTGGATCCGGCGGAAGAAGTCAAAATCCACACAGTCCGCCGCATCAAACCGGATGCCATCGATGTGAAACTGCTCCATCCAAAGCCCAACGGCTTCGATCAGATAATCACATACTTTTGGATTTCTCAGGTTCAGCTTGACTAAGTTATAATGGCCGTTCCAGCCCTCATACCAAAAGGGGTCGCCGCAAGGACTCTGGCCGCCAAAGTTCAGCCCGGCGAACCAGTCGCAGTATGCCGAACTCTGACCCTTTTCCTGCACGTCCTTAAACGCCCAAAAGCCGCGTCCCACATGGTTGAATACGCCGTCCAGGATGACACGAATGCCGTTCTGGTGCAGTGTATCGCAGATCTCCGCAAACATCTCATTCGTACCCAGGCGGCGGTCGATCACCCGATAGTCGATGGTATCATATCCATGCTCCACCGATTCAAACACGGGGCCAAAGTAGACCGCATCCACACCCAGTTCCTTTAGATGCGGGATCCAGTCGAGCACCTTTTCCAGCCGACACACCGGCTCGCCGCCCTCGTTGTACTTCGGAGCGCCACAAAAGCCCAGTGGATAGATGTGATACATCACTGCGTTTTCATACCATTTCATACATTCTCCTCCTACTCTCTCCCATCACCGATCGCGTAACAGCTGCGCATGGCGCAATCCTCTATAGATACATATGGCAGCACCGCAAAAAATACGCCCGATAGCTTTCCCACTATCTACCACATAATCTTTGGCGGTGTTGCCCTATGTCTCCGACCCTTCCATAAAATAAGTCGCCTCCATATCTGCCACACTCACGGCAAACGCCAGCGGAAACATCTCTAAGGCTTTGCCGACGCTGTTCTTGTCCTCATTGCCCGAAAAGCCCATATGATACCGAATGGCAAACGCCTCTTCTCGGGTCAGCCGCATAAAGCCTTGAATCATATAGACCGACTTTTCCCCATGGCCATACGGCAACGTATCCCGAATGGTATAATAGGGCACCCGTTCCCAGACGCCCTGGGTATTTTTTGCGTTTCGATAGTCCACCGCATAGAAATTCACCTTGCATAGATCATGCAGCAAGGCGGTAACGGCAATCGTTTCCGGCGTATAGTCCATGCCATACAATTCCTTCGTCCGAGGGCGGGTCAGATAATCCTTCAGGCACTCGTACACATTTAGGCTATGTTCCACCAGACCGCCTTCATACGCCCCGTGAAACCGTGTGCTAGATGGTGCTGTAAAAAAATCGCTGGCATCTGAGTCGAGCCACTCCAAAAGCCGATCGGCTCCGCGTCGCGTAATGTGTTCCTGATAAATCTGTATAAATGTTTCCCGTTTTGTCACGCCGATATACCCCCTTTTATGTAGTCTTGCCGCAGCCAATCCACGCATACTTTCTTTTTTATTATAGCACACTATCTCTCCATTGGCAAGCATACCAGACCGATGCGCCGCAATTTTAACGTTTCGCTCATATATCCCGTCACTTTTTCGTATAATTATAGGGGATCCATCGGCTGCTGTTGAGACTTTTTTCCAGTAAACGCTATTTCCACAGTTCTCCCAGGCTTTCCACCACGTTTTCCACAACTTGTGGAAAACAAAATCCGCCTATTTCTCTATCATTTCACCTGATATCTTACATTTTTTCCACAAAATCCAATTTTCTCCTAAAAAAGCAAAGATTTGACGCAGTGACTTTGGCGTAACTTTATAAGCAGTTTTCCCAAGGCTGTGGAAAACCATGTGGAAAAGTTGGGGAAATATGGGATGAATTTTGTAAAAATCCCGTAAATACGCCAAAATTACCCGGTGGAAATGTGGAAAGGGATATTTGTCAAGACTTTGGGAAAACTATAGGCGGCACCGCATAGAGGAAAAAACGGCCGCTTTTAAACGGCACAATATGCGATGTGGCAAGGCGGTTTCTGCCGTAGGGCAGAGAGCCGAAAATCCTGCGCAGCGAGGTGAAAAAAGCATGACACGATATGGAGCTATCACGCTGGCACTGCTGGCGTGCGGCATTCTGCTTACAGGATGCGGCGATCGGTCAGAAACATCGAATCGGGATACCACCACAGTAACGGAGGAAACATCCCGTAGCGATGCTATGACTGAAGTGAAAGATGACATCCAGAACATTGTCACCGATGCCGGAGATGTGGTAGAAGATGCGGGTGACGCCGTTAAGGATGCTCTCGATGGCGATGATTCCAGCCGAGATGACAGCAAAAACGACAGTAAGTCCGACAGTCAATCGAACAGACAGCGGTAACGCAAAAAAGCCTATCGAATCCCCGACTTTTCGCAGGGATTGCGATAGGTTTTTTGTGTGCCACGTCATCACACTAGACATATGTCTTTTCGGCAAAATTTTCCGTCAAATGCGTTCAAAATCCTTGCCAGGTAGCAGCCTGTCTGCGGATTCCTACCTTGTATCCAAAAAATTGGCTCGAAAACCTGGACGCTTTCTCTATGAGAACAAGTTCTTAAGAATCCAGCCGCCGCTTGAGCTTATCAAAAAAAGTCTGCCGCTTTGCCTGGTTCTTTTCTTCGAGTGCTTCGTCGAACTTTTTCAGCAGCTCCTTCTGCTGGCGGGTGAGTTTGCGGGGCACTTCTACCGTCACCGTCACATACTGATCCCCGTGAGCATCTCGATTGAGATACTTTACGCCCTTACCGCGCAGCCGGAACTTGGTGCCACTCTGTGTCCCCTCGGCAATCTCATACTCCACCTTCCCATCAATCGTGGGCACGGTAATGGTATCGCCCAGCACAGCCTGGGCATAGGTGATAGGAATTTCACAGTAAATATCGTTGCCGCTGCGCGTAAACAGATCATGTGGGCGCACATTCACCGCCACATTCAAATCACCGCTGCTGCCGCCGTTGAGTCCGGCATCACCTTTGCCGCCAACCCGGAGAATCTGTCCATTATCGATGCCTGCCGGAATGTTCAACTCGATCTCGTTGGTTGCACGGACACGCCCGGCGCCCCGGCACTTCGTGCAGGGATTTGTGACAATCTTACCCTTACCACCGCAACGAGAGCAGACACGCGTTGTGGAAATTACACCAAAGGGCGTCCGCTGGTTAACTCGAACAGAACCCTGACCATTACATTCGGTACAGGTGGTTGTGGTGGTATTTTTATCGGCACCCGTACCGCCGCACTGATCGCACTTCACCATATGTGCCACCCGAATTTTCTTCCTGGTGCCCTTGCACGCTTCCATAAAGTCAATGGTGATATTCTGGTTAAT
>CASDUD010000151.1 GCA_949283725.1 uncultured Ruminococcus sp. | reverse complement strand
TGAAGAACCGCAGCACATCGCAGGATTCCTCGTCAAAGTTCCACGGCACCCGATAGGAAGTAGAACCGTGGAGTCGGCTGTGGGTAGACAACAGCCCAAAGGCGCACCAACGCTTGTATACGTCGGGCGAAGCCGTTGCTTCAAAGCCGCCGATGTCATGGCTGAAGTAGCCAAAGCCGGACGAGCAGAGCGACAATCCGCCCCGGAGCGTCTCCGCCATGGAGGTGTATTCTGCCGAGCAGTCGCCGCCCCAGTGTACCGGGAACTTCTGACCGCCAACGGTGGCACTCCGGGCAAACAGGCACGCCTGCCCCTTGCCATAGAAGTCCTCCAGCACGTCAAAGACGGTTTTGTTGTACAGATAGGTGTAATAGTTGTGCATATGAATCGGATCGGCTCCATTATAGTAGACCACATTTGTGGGAATCCGTTCACCGAAGTCCGTCTTAATAGCGGTGATACCCATCTCGCATAGTTTACGCACGCCCGCTGCGAACCAGGCAGCGGCTTCAGGATTGGTAAAGTCAACAATCGCCATACCCGGCTGCCAAAGATCGGTCTGGAACACGCTGCCGTCCGGGTTCTTGAGGAAATAGCCCTTTTCTACCCCTTCTTCAAAGAGACAGGACTTCTGGGAGATATACGGGTTAATCCAGCAGCACAGCCCAAGTCCCCGTTTCTTCAGCCGGGCAAGCATGGCCTTCGGGTCGGGGAACTGGGTGAGATCCCATTCGAAGTTGGTCCACTCATACTCCTTCATCCAGAAGCAGTCAAAGTGGAACATCTGCAGTGGGATATCCCGTTCGGCCATGCCATCGATGAAGGAAGTAACCGTCTCCTCATCATAGGTTGTGGTGAAGGAGGTGGACAGCCAAAGACCAAAGGTCTTTGCCGGAGGTAGAGCCGGTTTTCCGGTGAGGTCGGTATAGTTTTTCATCACCTCATGGAGGTTTTCGCCGCCGATGAAGAAATAGTCGAGCGATTCGCCGGGCACGGTGAAGGAGACCTTGTTGATGGTATCCGAAGCTACCTCAAAGGACACCTTATCGGCCGAGTTAACCAGCACGCCATACTGGTTGGAAGTGATATAGAATGGGATGGACTTATAGCTCTGGTCGGAGCAGGTGCCGCCGTCGGAGTTCCAGATCTCGACGGTCTGGCCATTCTTTACAAAGGGCGTGAATTTTTCGCCGAAGCCGTAGACGCACTCGCCCACATCGAGTGTGAGCTGCTCACGGATAAAGGTACTGTGGGTATCTTTGGGGAAGTTAAAGAACTCGTCATCCGTTTGGAGAGCCAGCCGGGCATCCCGGTGGAACTTGTTCTCCTGAATGTACGAAGTGGCGCGATAGCCGCCGCCAGCAATGCGCTTGCCCTGGCAGAAATAGGAGACATCCCAGCCATCGGTGCCTTTTTTCACTCGGATGGTTGTTCCTCCGGCCGTCATAGAGACAAAGCCTTCTTCCTCGTGGATATCGTCCGGCACATAGCCTGCCGGGAGATTCAGGTCAAACTGGGGTTTGTTTTGGAGACTGCCCTTGTGGTGGCAGATTTGTACCCGGATGACATCGGGCGCCACAGCGGTATAGACAATTTCAAACGTCACACCGCCGAGTGTCATGGCACGATTCCAAATGGCGCTGGAAGTGGCAAACACATGGATGGCATTTTGGGTGGTTTTCACCTCATATGCCTGTACCGCATAAGATACAGTATATCCCTTCTGGGTGAGCCAGAGTCCATCGGAAAATTTCATAGCAAGTCCTCCTTAAAATGCCGAAACGCGCTGTCGTTCGGCTGGAATTTTCAAAATACCCGACAGCGGGTGGAATGTAAGCCCATTTTACCACACTTGTAACCGGAATGTCAATCTTTTTTTGGGGAAATGTGGTGCTTCGCATGGTATTTACAAAATACTCAAAAAACCTGCACAAATTCTCGAGGATGAATTTAGGCGAAATGCTGTTTTTCAGCAGAAAAGATGACAAAAGAGAAAAAAGACCCCTCGCCGCACGGACAAGGAGCCAAAGCCCTTCGGATGCCGCTGTGCTTGTCCGCACAGAAGGCGGCCGGAATGGCAGTCTGTTACCTTACAAACTAGAAAATCAGAAGCAAGAGTCTAGAAAAATGGAAGTGCGCTTCTAGTCTCTAGCCTTACTGATTCAGATAGGACTTTACCAACGCCTGGAGCAACTCGTCTCGGTCGATGTGACGGATGAGGCTTCTGGCGTTGTTATACGTTGTTATGTAGGTGGGATCCTCCGAGAGGATGTAGCCTACAATCTGGTTGACCGGATTATACCCTTTTTTGGTGAGTGCATCATATACCAGCATCAGCGTTTTCTTCATCTCGATTTCCTTCTCATCGCTGACCGAAAACGTCATGGTCTTATCATACATGGAACATCTACCTCCTTTAAAATGAAGCCCCTTGTCGGATGCATCGACTGTCTGGTACATTCGACCATGGATACTTCTTTGGATACACTTCTATTATACCGAAAAATCGCATAAGATACAAGGGATTCCCCATTTTTTTGCCATTATGCCACTGAATGCACCTTGATTTTTGGGCATTTTGCCGAAAAGGCATGCGCTGCTGCCGGATAGGATGGGTGCAGAACTTTGGCTGCAATAAGTAACTGAGGAAAGGTAGGGTCTGCCCTCCCCTTCCTCTCCGCTGCGACAGGCTGCGCTTAGCAGCATGAACCGCTGCGCTTTACGAAAGAATCGCAGTTGGTGCATTCCGGCACGGTAGGGTTCTTTTCGTGCGTACCCACGCAGATGCAGTCCAGCCCGCAGTAGTTTTCGGTCACCATGTTATGCTGGCACTGGGTAACAGAGCACTTGATATTGGTGTTCTTGTGCTTCATTTCCTGATTCATACGAAACACTCCTTTTTGGGAAAATCATACCGTAGAGCTGCGAATGCGTGTCAGCTGCCATTTCACCAGAAACGACTGTGGAAGCGTCCGCAGCGGCGGTATGTTCCTAGTATAGCCGCTTCGTCTGCCATTATACCGGCGGTAGAAAAAATTTTTGCCGGCTCAGCTGCGCTGAAACCCTGCGCGCCGCTTTTTTCAAAAAATTGCCCCGCCGCCCGCTGAAATTATTTAGTTTTATATATAATTCATAAAATTATTTCCAAACGCAAGAAAAGTAAGCTTTCGTTTTGAAAGAAAGTCGAAGAAATTCATGTCAAAATCAAGCGGATTGGCATTTTGAATAAAAAATCATAAGTTCGTATGTGTAGAATAGTTGGAATGCCTAATAAGCGTCTCCATAAATTGTATAAGTATACAAAAAATAGAATAGCCTGTTGAAATTTTCTTGTGAATATGATATAATTATAATAAAGAAAGCCAATCCGCGATCGGAAGGGTTGGGTAGAGAAAGTGAGAGAGGAATCGTGATGTATATGTGTACCAAGAGAATCATAAAAAAATGGATTGCCATGGCGGCTGCCTGCTTGATTGCGATTCTTTCTGTATCGATGGCGATGCCGACGGTGTCTGCCAACAACCTGACCATTTATACGGATAATATGCGGGATATTGTGATTGGCGAGGTAGAGATCAGCTATGATGAACTCGTTGAAAACAACTATATGGTAACGGTACCGGTGACGATGCCGGAGAACCCGGGCTATGTAACTATGCAGTTTGGCGTGACATGGGATACGTCTCGGATGACAGGACTGGGTGCCCGTTCTACGGGTGATGCCCAAATTCCATTGTTCGCTTTTGCGATTGACCGAACCTTCCTGTGGGTTTCTTTTGTTGGTATGCAGTGCGTGACAGAGGAATTGTGCTCGGTCACCTTCCAGCTCGATGAGAGTGCCTATATCGGCGACTATTTTCCAGTGGACGGCGCATATGAGGACTATAACCACAACCAGGCGTGGTATGGTGATATGGATAAGCGCCGCAATGCGGTGAACATCGTGTCCGGCGGCATTCGGGTAGTGGAAAGCACACCGGCGGCGGCAGATGTCCAGCTCCCGGAGGTTTCCACGACGAAGCAGACGCTGAGTGAAAGTGGCTATACCGTGGATGTGCCGCTGACGCTGAATCAGAACACAGGCTTCCATGAGATGGCGTTTGGCGTGACATGGGATCCAACCCAGCTGACAGACGTTTCGCTTGTGACGGATAGTATTCCGGAAGGATTGACGGTGCAGGCAGATTTGGATGCTGAAAGCGGCTTTGGCTGGCTGACGATCACCGCCAAAAAAACCTATCGGCAACAGGCGCTGTGTACGCTCCAGTTCCAGGTGACAGAGTCGGCGAAGATTGGTATGGTGTGTCCGCTGGAGCACTGCCTCCGAAACAGTAACGGCACAGCGGCGTATGTAAAAAATATTGTGGGGGAGACGGGAACACTGACGCTTCAAGATGGCAAGGTTTCTGTCAAGTCCAACGTAACGCCGAGCCAGTTTGCCATGGGCAGCATCGTCATCCCTCGCATGGAAATGACATTGGAAGAACTCGAAGCGGGTGGTTATGAGTTGCGTGTGCCGATTCGTCTCAGCGAGAATAGCTCGATGTATGAGATGGCATTTGGCATTTCGTGGAATAGCGGAAAAATGCAGCTGATGGAGTGTATCCCCGATGATACCACCAATCTCAAGCTGACAACGAAGACCGCACCCGATCAAATTTGGATGCAGTTTACCTACCAGGGCGATGATACGGCCTATATGGGCACAGACCTTTGCACGCTGGTTTTCCAGTTGTCGGAGGAGACCGTAGAATTGGGCGACACGCTGTCGCTGGTGCAAATGGCGCAGAATCTGATGGGAGAAACGCCGTATATGCTGGGCTATACCGGTACGACGGGTAAGCTGACTGTAACAGACGGTGAGATCGTGATCCTCACTGCGACAGAGAAAAATTCACCCGTTATCGTAAAGCTGCCCGATATCACCATCGACTATGATACACTGAAAACTCATAAATATAAAGTGGAACTGCCCCTGACGATGAAAAAGAATACTGGATTTGCCTCCCTGTGCTTTGGTGTGGGCTGGGATACGGATATCGCTACGCCGTTGCAGGTGCTGAATCTCAATACGCAGCATCTGGGTGTGCAGGAAACTGCCTATACAGACAGCGATATGATTTGGCTGAACTATATTGGTGTAGACCCGAATACCCAGTATATGTACTATGACATGAGCCTATCCACCTTAACGCTTCAGCTGTCGGAAGAGGTCCAGCCGGGTGACGTTATCCCGATTTATGCCATGCGCAATACGCCGGACGGAACGGTTTCCAGCCGTGTCTATGGTGGGGGTATAACTTCTGTCCCTGTCATCGAGAACGGGTCGATCACCATCACCGGCGAGACGGGCGATGTATCCACCGATTCAGGCAGTATCGGCAACAGCAGCAGTGTGATCAACGATCAGACCGGCAATGTGCTGGAAGAAAGTCAGATCGTCCTGCGGGAAGGCCAGCAGACAACGCTCTATTTTGATATGCAAACCTCCAGCCAAGATACACCGGTGTGGATGAGTAAGAATCCCAATATCGTGCAAGTGAATGCCCAGACAGAGGGCAAGACGGCCTACTTGACGGCGATGAAGCCGGGCACAACGACTGTACATGTGAGTTACCTCGGCAGAACGTGCAGTTGCGAAGTGACAGTACTCAGCGGCGATTTGACGATAGGCGACCTGAATACGGACGGCGAGGTCAATATGCAGGATATCATTCTGATTTCCCGCTATCTGATGCACGATAAGACAAACTGTTATGTGCCAAATTTGAAAAATGGCGATATGAATGCGGATAACTGTGTGAACAGCGCAGACATAAGCCTGCTGGCAGCGTTGTTGCTGGACGAGGGTCTCTATCTCATTCGCTGAATCAACAAAATCCTAAAAACATCCTTTCACTTTCTTTCGCTGCGGTACAACGTGTTTTGTACCGCAGTTTTTTTGAGAATCTTTCACAAAAATTGCGGCTTTGCGTAAGGATTTTAGAGAAAAAAGAAGAAAATACAGGGGAAATATATCGAGTCTGTAAAATTTCCATCGGCATTCACTCGATAGTTGCAATCTAGAATCGGGTATGTTAAAATAAATAAGCATTTCCCGCCGGAAAAGGAATCGGGCGGATGGCATACAAAGGCGCCGGGTACATTTGTGCGGTGCTGCCTATACAAAAGAAAAAAGAGGAAAATAAGATGAATGGTTGCGGTATCAGTAAACTGGATTTGAAGCGGAGAAACCGAATGCAGATTTTGCGGGTCGTGCAGACGCAAGGCCCGATTTCTCGTGTGGATATCTCCAATATTTTGCAAATTACAAGAGCGGCAGTGACAATCATCACCAATGAAATGATTGACCAGCACATCCTGGAAGAAATTGGGGAAGAACCCATTGAACAGGGTGCAGAGGTACGCAAGGGCAGACGCAAAATTCTGCTGGACATCAACGAGACATATAAATTCGCTATGGGTGTCTATGTGGACGAAAAGGAAGTGTCTATGGGGCTGACCACGCTCCATGGGGCGGCACTCGACAAGCGAACGATGGATTATACCGGCGAGATGACGCCGGAACGGCTCACAGAGATGGTGGGCGAGACGTTGGAAACGATGCTGCACAACAGCTGTCTTCAGCGGGAGAACCTGCTGGGTGTGGGTGTAGGCATTATGCCTGCCTTGAATGCGGCATTCGAGGTGAAGCAGAACAGCGAGAGTCAGCTGGTATGTTCCCGGCTTCAGCAGATGCTGGAAGAACGCGTGCAGCTGCCGGTCTATCTGAACAACGCGCTTTTGGAATTCGCCATGGCGGGGACGAACCATCAGATAAGTCACCCAAAGCCAGAGAACCTGGTCTTTTTATATTGGGACACCGACCGGTATTGTGCCATTCCCCTCTATGATGGGATACCGTTGGAGGCGGCGATGACGCAGGACAGGGGGTATGTGGCACAGATATGTCTGGATCCGAACGGCGCAGAAGCAGCAGGCTATCCCCAGGGCAGTGTGTACGCAGAGCTTTCCCCGGCGCGGCTGCAAAACGACCTCTCGGCGTGGTTTTCGCCGGAACAGACGCCGGTGCTGCACCGGCTGCTTGCGGGTGACTTGTCCCAGGTGACGATGGGCACCCTCTTGACGGCGGCGCGGGAAGATACTGTGTTGCAGGACTATGCGGCAGCGGTGGTACGCAAGTTTTGCGTGTTGTTGTACAACCTGCGGTGTGTCTATTTTGCCGATAAGATTTGTCTCTACCAGTTGGGGCTGGACGAAGCGGCACTGGAGCAGGTGCGCCAGTGTGCAGCAGATTTTGCGGGGGCGGATTTTGCACAGGCCATTGTGTGCAGCCCGATTGGCGAACGCTACCGCTTCTTGTGCGGCTGTCTCTATGTCATCCGCAAGGGCTTTTATGAGAAGGGCGGATTGCAGTAAGTACCTAGGAACACTGCATAAATTCCGTCTATGGCTCGGCACGTATCTTGCCGGCATCCAAAAAAGTTGGCACGAAAGCTGCGTATGATTTTCGTGTACTTCCCTAAACAGGCGCTTAGCATTAAAATGCCGTGCGGCAATGTACTGGAAAAACCAGTACCGCCGCACGGCATTTTGTTATGCAATCTCTATGGACTTGTATTTACCATGTGATATCTTATGCAGGCCTGTCAGTATAGCTGCGTCTATCTGTGCCGCCGAATATTTTATGCGAGAGCTTGTTCCGCAGCCGCGAGCTTGGCACTGCATACGAATACATCCATGGCTTTTTGCAGTTCTGCCTCTGTGGGGAATGTCGGGGAGATACGGATGTTTTCATCTTCGGGGTCGACACCGTATGGGAACGAAGCCCCTGCCCCTGTCAGCACCACGCCAGCTTCCTTACACAGTTGGACGATCCGCTTGGCGCAGCCCTTTTGGTTAAAGGAGATGAAATAGCCGCCCACCGGCTCGGACCAGTTGGCGATGCCCAGCGCACCGAGTTCCTTTTCAAGCGTGTGTGTGACAATTTCGAACTTTGGCGCAATAAGTGCCTTATGCTTTTTCATATGTTCGGTCAGGTTCTCGAACTTGCCGCCAAAGAAGCGCAGGTGACGCAGCTGGTTCAGCTTATCGAAACCGATGGTGGCATAACTCAGTGCCTTTTTCAGGGACTGGATATTCTTCTCGCTGGCCGCTATCATCGCCACGCCAGAACCCGGGAACGTGATCTTCGAGGTAGAAGCGAACAGATAGCAGATATCCTCGTTGCCGGCTTTCTTTGCCTCTTCGAGGAGGTTTGCCTGTACGGGCGGATTGTCGGTCAGATGGTGAACGCAGTAAGCATTGTCCCAGAAAATGCGGAAATCAGCCGCCTTCGGGCGCAGTGCTGCAAAACGCTTCACGACCGCATCGCTGTAAACCACGCCGCCCGGGTTGGAGTACATCGGTACGCACCAAATGGCTTTGATGGTCTCATCCTCGGCTACGAGCCGTTCTACCATGTCCATATCCGGGCCGTCTGCCAGCATGGGCACATTCACCAATTCCATGCCCAAAAACTCACTGACAGCAAAGTGGCGGTCGTAGCCGGGCACCGGGCAAAGCACCTTTACCTTGTCATACTTGCCCCAGGGCTTGCTGCCCAGCACGCCATTGGTCATGGCCAGCGACATAGTCCAGTACATGATATTCAGGCTGGAGTTGCCGCACACGATCAATTCGTCCGGCGATACACCGAGCATCGGAGCAAAGAATGTTTTTGCCTCCGGCAGTCCGTCCAGACAACCATAGTTGCGGCAGTCCAGTCCGTCCGCTGCCCGATAGTCATCATCCGCCAGGCAAGTCAGCATTCCTTCTGTTAGATCCAACTGTTCCGGCGACGGCTTACCCCGGGACATATCCAGTTTCAAATTGGCTGCCTGGAATGCGGCGTATGCCTGCTGGCAGGATGCCTGGAATGCCTCCAGCGTTTCTCGATTCATTTCTGCTAGTTTCATGTGCATGATCTCTCCTCACTCGACTCTTAGCACTTGTTCTCATAGTGTTCGTCCCATTTTTTCGGCAAATTTTTCTGGCTGCTGCGTGCAAAATCCTTGCATTCGAAAAATGGTCTCGAAAATCTGAGGGACTTTCTCTATGAGAACAAGTTTTTAACAGGGTTCTGCTTTTCCAAATACTTTGCACGTGTGCCCAAAGAAGGCTCTCGTGATACACGCCAGCGCATGAGCCAATCCATGCCATGTACCGGCGCACCTTTTCTATTATAACATATCTTTCCTCCGAGTGCAAGTGTTCTCCATAAAAAAACAAATAGGGCAAAATGCCATAATTTTTGTGCGGTATTGCTAGCAAATATTGGGTTTGCTCACCGGCGCGGGTAAATGAAAGGATGCGCAGCGCGAAGCGAAACAAAAGTTTTTTTGATCCAGCAACTTTTTCAAAAAATGCTGGTCGCTGCGGTAGCAGCGAAAGCCATGCAGGCAGTGAAAATCTAAGAAAAGCACATAAGGCGTATGGCCGACAAAGCCTGGGAAGGCAACGTTGAAACCGGGAAAAGCTGGGAAATCAAATGTAAGATTTCAGGGGAAGTTCATTCGGCCATGCGCTTATGGAGGCGAACAACGAGTGCAACGAGTGTTTTCGCCGGACGGTGCAGGCACACGAAAGTACGAGCAGCGCGAAATCTTTCCCATTATTATAGTGCGCGTTCTTTCTTCCACGCCAGATATTCCTCGTAGGAGCCTTGACGGTCGATGCATCCTTCCGGGGTGATCTCGATGATCCGGTTGGCCACCGTTTCCAGAATTTCGTGGTCGTGAGAGGAAAGCAATACCACGCCTTTGAAATTGACCAGCCCATTGTTGACAGCTGTAATGCTCTCTAGGTCGAGGTGGTTGGTAGGGCGGTCGAGCAGCAGGACATTGGCGTGGAACAGCATCATTCGGGCAAACATACAGCGTACTTTCTCGCCGCCGGACAGCACATGCACCGGTTTATAGATATCGTCCCCGGAGAAGAGCATCCGCCCCAAAAAGCCCCGGAGGAATGTCTCAGTGTCATCCGAAGCAGAGTACTGGCGGATCCAGTCGAGGATGGACAGTTCACAGTCGTTGAAATAGGCGGAGTTGTCTACGGGGAAATAGGAGGTGGCGGTGGATACGCCCCATTTGAACGAGCCGCTGTCCGGTGTCTCTTCCTCCATGAGAATTTTAAACAGCATGGTGATGGCCTGTTCGCTCTCGCCGATGATGGCAACTTTGTCGGTACGGCCGAGGGTAAAGCTGACATTTTGCAGAAGCGGTACGCCGTCCACCGTTTTGGAGATGTCCCGCACTTCCAGCACTTCCTTCCCGAGTTCCCGATTCATATCAAATCCGATGAACGGATAGCGGCGGCTCGAAGCCGGCAGCTCCTCCACCGTGAGATTGTCGAGCAGTTTGCGCCGTGCCGTTGCCTGTTTGGATTTGGATTTGTTGGCGGAGAATCGGGCGACAAAGGTCTTGAGTTCTGCAATCTTGTCCTCGATCTTCTTGTTTTGCTGTTTGATGAGCCGCTGCATCAGCTGGCTAGATTCATACCAGAAGGCATAGTTGCCCACATACATTTTGATTTTGGTATAATCGATGTCCACAATGTGCGTGCAGACGTTGTTCAAAAAGTGCCGGTCGTGGGAGACCACAATGACTGTGCCGAAATATTCCATCAGAAAATCTTCCAGCCAGGCAATGGCATAAATGTCGAGATGGTTGGTCGGCTCATCCATGAGCAGAATATCCGGGTTGCCAAAGAGTGCCTGCGCTAAGAGTATCTTCACCTTTTCATTGCCGGACAGGTCTGCCATCTGCTGAGAGAGGAGCGACTCCGAAAGACCCAGCCCCTGGATCAGCTTGGAAGCGTCGGACTCTGCCTCCCAGCCATTTAGTTCCACAAACTCCGCCTCCAGTTCTGACGCCAGCATCCCGTCCTCTTCGGTGAAGTCTGCCTTTGCATAGAGGGCATCCTTCTGCTGCATGATATCATAGAGCCGGCGATTGCCCATAATAATGGTGTCCAGAACAGTATAGGCATCATAGGCGAAGTGATCCTGTTGGAGCACACTCATGCGCAGCTGTTTGGGGATGGCGACCTCCCCCGTAGTGGATTGGAGCTGGCCGCAGAGAATCTTTAGGAATGTGGACTTTCCTGCGCCGTTGGCACCAATTACGCCGTAACAGTTGCCGGGATTAAACTGGAGGTTCACATCCTTAAAGAGTACATCTCCGCCGAATTGCAGGCTGACGTTGGAAACAGTGATCATAAAAAAGTTCCTTTCCGGCGCAGAAATGGCAGCATCGCTGCGCCTGGTCTATGGGTAAGTGATTTGCAAGTAAGTATACCATATTTCCCAGGAAATTGCAAGCATGGGAGCAAAGGAAAAGATGCGTGCGGTGTCACCGGAATTTTTTGCAAAATGCCCCTTGACAAACCGTCAGGAAATATGGTATCATGAATCTCAAGAACAACGGAGATGAGGAAGAGTACCCGCAGGGAGGCAGCCACAGAGAGCCTTTGGTTGGTGGAAAAAGGCGCGGCACCGGCGGTGAATACCCCTCGGAGTTGGCGCGCAGAACGCAGGCGAAAGAATGGGCAATACCGTACAAAGCCGGTAGGCGGTCTTTGGGCAGTGTTGCCGATGCCCTGCCAGTAGGTGCGTCCGGCGGCACCCGTTATCGTGCGGTTGAGGTCGTGTGTGCATTTGCAGCATTTGCTCCAGTTCGCACACGATAAATTGAGGTGGTACCACGGTGCAAAACATCGTCCTCTGGAAGCATTTTTCCGGGGGACTTTTTTCATGCCCCCGCATAGATCTCTAGAAAGCGAGGAATTGTGACATGACAGTATTTGAAGAACTCAAACGCCGAGGGCTGATTGCCCAGATGACCGATGAAGCGGAAATCGAGGAGCTGGTGAACGCCGGAAAGGCAACGTTCTACATTGGCTTTGATCCCACGGCAGACAGCCTCCACGTGGGCCACTTTATGGCGCTGTGCCTGATGAAAAGGCTGCAAATGGCGGGCAACCGTCCGATCGTGTTGATCGGTGGCGGAACAGCCATGATCGGTGACCCCTCCGGCAGAACGGATATGCGCAAGATGATGACGGTGGAGACAATCCAGCACAATGTGGATTGTTTCAAGAAGCAGATGAGCCGGTTTATCGAATTCGGCGAGGACAAGGCAATCGTTGTCAACAATGCCGATTGGCTGCTGCAACTGAACTATATGGAAGTACTGCGGGAGGTGGGCGCTTGCTTCAGCGTCAACCGGATGCTCTCCCACGAATGCTATAAGCAGCGGATGGAACGGGGACTGACCTTCCTCGAATTTAACTACATGATCATGCAAAGCTATGATTTCTACCAGTTGTTCCAAAAGTACGGCTGCAATATGCAATTCGGCGGCGATGACCAATGGGCGAATATGCTCGGCGGTACAGAACTGATTCGCCGTAAGCTCGGGAAGGATGCCTATGCCATGACCATCACCCTCCTGCTCAATTCTGAGGGCAAAAAGATGGGTAAGACCGAAAAGGGTGCCGTATGGCTTGACGCTGAAAAGACCTCGCCCTATGAGTTCTACCAGTACTGGCGCAATGTGGCGGATCAGGATGTCATCAAGTGCCTGAAGCTGCTGACTTTTGTGCCGATTGAACAAATTGAGGAGATGGAGCGTACCCTTGAGGGTCAGCAGCTGAATCAGGCAAAGGAACTGCTGGCTTATTCGCTGACAGAACTGGTACACGGAAAGACTGCCGCCGATCAGGCACAGGAGACCGCCCGTGCCGTGTTCAGCGGCAAAGGTTCTTCGGAGAATATGCCGACGACTGTCCTGCACAGTGAGGATTTGACCGATGGCGGCATTGGCATTCTGACCCTTATGGTCAAGATCGGGCTGGCACCCTCCAACGGCGAAGCGCGCCGTCTCGTTCAGCAGGGCGGCGTGTCTGTCAACGATACCAAGATTACAGACCCGAAGTGCACTATCTACCCGGAGGCAGAAACCATCCTGCGTAAGGGGAAGAAGGTGTTCCATAAGGTGGTTGTGGAAAACTAAGGGGATGCCCTAAGGGCATGTGCGTATACATTGAACATATTTTTTAGGCAACACCGTACAAAGCCGTCTTGCGCTCTTTGTGCGGCGTTGCCTTTATATAAAAAAACAACACGCACGCCGCCATAGTATATGGCATGGTGTACGTGTTGTTTTTTATGGACGTACCGCACAAAGTTTGCGCCTTAGATATGCTTCAAAGGCAGTGCACTTTGTGTGTGCTGTATAATCCAAAGCAGCCGCCCGGCACGTAGGGAAAACCGTGTCGGACGGCCGTGGCAAACGGCAAGCAGTGTCCCGGTGCTGCCAAATGCTGCTAGGCTTTGTGGCAGGTGCCTATGATGAAGAAGGTACTACGATTTAAAATGTACCGATGGGATTTCATCTCGGACTGTATCTTCTGATTCAGCCATGTCTTGGCACCGGCGAAGTGCCTCAACAGTGAGATACGCAATAGTTTCTTCCGGTGTGGGCATCGCCTGGGAACAACCGATGGTCTGCCATGCTTGCTGGATGGCTGGCGTCTGCTGTTGTACACCGAATTGAATGGCTGTTGCAATTTCAGTGCGGACTTCTTCCGGAGAAACGCCGTACTGTTGCGCAACATGTTGAAAAATAGAATGCATGAGGAGTCCCCCTTTCTAGCGTGTGTTCCCGTGAAATATGACGGAAAAATGCAAGCAGATGGAGCGCTTTGCCAAAAATCCGTGTAGATACGTTCGTGGAAACACATACTAATATTTGGATTTGGAAAAGGATAATTGCGTTTCACAAAATTTCCGCAGTATCTCTGTAAAGAGCAGCCCCATGCGCTCAGTGCGCTGCCGCCTTGTGAAAAAGTGGGACACATTTGTGCGGCGCATAGCGTGTGCTGTACTATGGAAATCTTGTGTTCTTAGTATAGCACATCTTCAATGTCAGAGTTTGTCGAAACGAGGGGGGGAGAAAAAATTTTTTTGGAGTTTTTTAAAAATCGGTGGGAAGCGATAGAATGTGTTCGTTTTTTGTAAAAGATAAATGAAAAAAATTGCAGAGACCTGTTGACAAAGCCAAAAGAATGTGCTATAATAAGCTACGTTGCAGGTTTTCTTGTAACGATGGCACCCATAGGGGTATAGCTCAGCCGGTAGAGCAGCGGTCTCCAAAACCGCGTGCCGAGGGTTCGATTCCTTCTGCCCCTGCCAAAATCAGCACCATTGCACAAATTTTTGTGTGGTGGTGCTTTCTGTTTTATTCCAAAAAAACATTTAGGCATTTTGCCGAATGTGGGGAATTTATGGGTTGCCCCTTGCATTTTTCCACGAGATACGGTATAATAAAAGGCATGAGAAGATACGAAACGGACACCAATGGGAGGAAGAAAAATATGCCAAAATATGTATTTGTTACGGGCGGCGTGGTCTCTGGTCTGGGAAAGGGCATCACGGCGGCTTCATTGGGTCGGCTGCTGAAGGCGAGAGGCTACAAAGTCACCATTCAGAAGTTTGACCCTTATATCAATGTAGACCCCGGTACCATGAGCCCTTATCAACATGGCGAGGTCTTTGTGACGGATGATGGGGCAGAGACAGATCTCGACCTGGGGCACTATGAACGGTTCATCGACGAGAGTTTGTCCATTAATAACAATGTGACCACGGGCAAAATTTATTGGACAGTGCTGAACAAGGAACGCCGGGGGGACTATCTGGGTGGCACAGTGCAGGTAATTCCCCATATTACGAATGAAATCAAGGAGCGTATCTATCGAGTGGGAAAGGAGTCGAACGCCGATGTGGTCATCACGGAAATCGGCGGTACCGTCGGCGACATCGAAAGCACGCCCTTTTTGGAAGCCATCCGTCAGTTTGTGACCGAAGTGGGGCGGGGCAATGCGATGTACATCCATGTTACGCTCGTACCTTATATCGCTGGATCGAATGAATTGAAGTCCAAGCCGACCCAGCATTCGGTGAAAGAGCTGCTCTCCATCGGTATTCAGCCCCACGTGGTTGTCTGCCGCACAGAACAGGAGATCCCGGCGGACATGAAGCGTAAGATTAGTATGTTCTGCAACGTCCGGGAGGAGGATATCATCCAGAATATGACGGCGCCGTCGCTTTACGAGGTGCCGATGATGCTGGAGCAGGAGGGGCTGACCGACAGTGTTTGCCACCATTTGGGACTAGAGAACCGCACGCCTGACCTCACTGATTGGATTGCAATGACACAGCGGCAGAAGCACGCTGACAAGGATGTAACCATTGGACTTGTTGGAAAATATGTGGCGTTGCAGGACGCCTATTTGTCCGTGGCAGAGGCACTTCACCACGGCGGCATTGTCAATGATGCGAATGTGCGGATTCTCTGGATCGATTCGGAGAAGATTACCCGAGAAAATGCGGAGGAGACCCTGAAAAAATGCGACGGTATCATTGTTCCCGGCGGCTTTGGGGATCGGGGCATTGAAGGGATGGTCGAAGCCATTCGCTATGCACGGATACATAAGGTGCCGATGTTTGGCATTTGTCTGGGGATGCAGATGGCGGTGGTGGAATTCGCCCGCAATGTGGCAGGCTTTCCCGATGCCAACTCCTCAGAGTTCGAGCCGGACGGTGCCCACAGCGTCATCCATATCATGGAGGATCAGAAGGACATTACGAACATGGGTGGCACGATGCGGCTGGGGCTGTATCCCTGCAAGCTGACACCGGGTACATTGGTGCATGATATCTATGGCGAGGAGCTGATCTATGAACGGCATCGCCATCGGTTTGAATTCAACAACAACTTCCGGAAACAGCTCACGGAAAAGGGCATGGTGATCGCTGGGTTGTCACCGGACGAACGGTTGGTGGAGATTATCACACTCCCGGAGCATCCGTGGTTTATCGGTGTGCAGTTCCATCCGGAGTTCAAGTCCCGGCCGAACAAGCCCCAAAAGCTGTTTGCGTCCTTTATTGGTGCAGCCCTGCAAAATCAGAAGAAGGCGTGACCCTCTGTCCGCACAGGTAGTGCAGGGATATGGCGTGCTTATCCGGACGCACGTTAATTGTAAGAGTCTGTTTCGCATCTTTTCGGTGCGTTTTCCTGCTTTTTGCGCGAAAAATGCTTGCCGGGCCACAGCCCGCCTGCGAATTATCGCCTGGAAACCAGCGAAAATTCTCTCGAAAATCTGTATACGCCAAGATACGGAATAGGTGCTAAGGAGGTGCAAATACGATGAGCAGAATGCTGATTGTAGATGACGAGGAAAAGATTCGAGCGGTGGTACGGGAGTACGCCGAGTTCGAAGAATTTGAAGTAACAGAAGCACGGGACGGTATGGAGGCGGTCACGCTGTGCCGGGAACAGGATTTTGATATCATTATCATGGATGTGATGATGCCCCGGCTGGACGGCTATTCCGCCTGTAAAGAAATCAAAAAGATAAAGGATATCCCCACCATCATGCTCTCCGCCCGGGGGGAAGAGTATGACAAGCTGTTCGGATTTGAAACGGGCATTGACGACTATGTGGTAAAACCCTTTTCCCCCCGGGAACTGATGGCGCGAGTGCGAGCGGTTTTGGCGAGAAGCCAGGCGGCGCATAGCACAGACAGTACTGCCGTTCCCCAACGGCTGGTCTATGGCGGGTTGGAGATCGACCTGGCGGGCCGGGAGGTCTACGTAGACGGTCAGCGGGCGGCGATGACGCCTAAGGAATATGATCTGCTCTTTTATTTGGTGAAGAACAAGGGGCTTGCGCTCTCCAGAGACAAGCTGCTGGAAGAGGTCTGGGGATATGATTTTTTCGGGGACGATCGAACGGTCGATACGCACATCAAGATGCTGCGCGGCAGCCTGGGTCCGTATCGTTCGTACATTGTGACCTTGAGAGGAATGGGATATAAGTTTGATCCAAAAAACGACACATCGCCGGCTCGGTGAGTTTAACCTGCGGATCGGCGTCAAGATCTGGTTGTTTTTCATGCTCTTTGTCTGCGTCGTATTTTTGCTGATGTGGCTGTTCCAGGTGCTGTTTTTGGAATTTTTCTACGAGTCTATGAAGATCAATGATACCGCAAAAGTCGCCAAACAGTTGGTGTCTCACTATGCGGAGGAGGATTTCAGCACATATGCCGCCGACGCCTCCATGCAGAATGAGATGTGTATTGAATTGCTCGACCAAAATGGGCGGGAGCTGTTTTATAGCTGTATGTACAACGGTCAGTGCCTGCTGCACGGTCGGGGCAACGGCACGTTCTTCTATCTGATTGACCTACAGAACAGCCAGTCGGGCTTGATTTGCCGGCGCGTATTCAACGAGAGTTTGCAGAATGAAATGCTGATTTATGGCACAACCATCTACCAAAGTGACGGCAGTGTGGAGGGCTATCTACTGCTCAACTCGCCGCTGGTGCCAGTGGAATCCACTGTCTCGATTTTGAAACGCCAAACGATGATCATCACATTCCTGCTGGTGCTGTTTGGATTCATCATCTCCTTCTATACGGCGAATCATATCGCCAACCCCATTGTCCGCATCACCCAGTCAGCCAAACGTCTGGCACACGGCGATTATTCCGTCCAGTTCACGGGCGGCGGGTATGCCGAAGTGGACGAGCTGGCGGATACGCTGACCTATGCGGCGCATGAATTGTCCAAGACAGAGGAACTCCAGCGGGATCTGATCGCCAATGTTTCTCACGATCTGCGCACGCCGCTGACGATGTTAAAAGCGTATGCGGAGATGATCCGAGATCTCTCCGGCAACAATCCGGTAAAGCGGGAACAGCATCTCAATATTATCATCGAAGAAACCGACCGCCTTTCCCAGCTGGTCAACGATATGCTCGATCTTTCGAAACTGGAAAGCGGTACCCAGAAGCTGGACTATTCTACCTTTGACATCTCGGCGTGCACGGAGGAGATTGTCCACCGTTATGAGGGGATTTCCGAGCGAATGGGCTATCATATCCACTTTACACCCGGTGAATCCTGCCTGGTGCGGTGCGATGAGAGCAAAATCAATCGTGTGATTGGCAATCTCATCAACAATGCCATCAACTATACTTCGAAAGAGGACAAACAGGTCTTTGTCACCCAGCGCAACTTCCCTGATCGCATTCGAATTGAGGTGCGGGACACGGGCGACGGTATTGAAGAGGATAAGATTAAGCTGATTTTTGACAAATATTACCGTTCTGAGAACCATAAGCGGGAAGTGGTCGGCACAGGTCTGGGATTATCCATTGTCAAAGCGATTCTAAAAATGCATGGCTATGACTATGGTGTCAACAGTAAGTTGGGAGAAGGTTCGACGTTCTGGTTTGAGATCCGGGACATTGTCACAAAGGATGACCCTGTGGACGCCAAGATTCAACCGGTCGAGGAATAAGCTTTAGCTGATTTGGTGCCATTTGGTGTATATTCAGTGATTTCTACAGGATTTCGTGATGCGGGTCTATCGGATTCCTCGCATAAAAATTTTTCCAATTTCCCTTGATGTATACTGCATGGACAGACCGCCATACTGATAGCGGCTGCATCTGCAGCGGAAAGCGAGGCGAAAGCCATGAAACACCGAGGACTGACGACAACGCTGGCGTGTTTGCTGACAGCAGCACTTTTGCCGGTGCCGCCGGTATATGCAGCCGACGAAACGGTGATTGGCTATGGCCAGGGTACAGCGGTAGACAGTGAAAACCGCCCCCAGGATGCCATTGCCTTTGATGCGCAGTATGCCGCCTATGATGCCTATGCGATGACGCCCGACCGGAGCCGGATTGTGCTGACCTTTGACCAGGGCTATGAGAACGGTTATACCGCCGAAATTCTCGACACGCTGCGGGAAAAGCAGGTGACAGCCATCTTCTTTCTAACAGGCGATTATGCGAAGAAGGAGACGGCTCTGGTACGCCGGATGATCGAGGAGGGGCATACGCTGGGCAACCACGGCATGACACACGCCAGTCTGCCCACGCTGTCGGCGCAGGCGGCACAGGCGGAAATTTTGGATCTGCATGAATATGTGCTGGACACGTATGGTTATGAGATGCAGTATTTCCGCTGCCCCTGCGGCGAATATTCTGAGTCGGCACTGGCGGTGGCACAGGATTGCGGCTACCGCACGCTGTTCTGGAGCGATGCCTATGTGGACTGGAAAACGGATGACCAGCCCGATCCGGCAGCTGCCCTCGAACGGCTGACAGAACACGCCCACGGCGGGGAGATCTTACTGTTGCACGCCGTCTCCTCCACCAACGCAGCCATTTTGGGCGATTTGATTGATGCATTGCGGGCGGACGGCTATATCCTCTAAGATGCGCCGAACCTTCAGCCCGCAGTTGGCACAATGTGCTGCGAAACAGCCCGATGGACAAAAAGGTCAGTCGGGCTGTTTTGCTATCGAAAGGAAGGTTTGATATGGGAAAAAACACCTATCATTTTGAGACGAAACAGATTCATGCAGGACAGGAACACCCGGATCCGGCAACCGATGCCCGGGCAGTCCCTATCTATGCGACGACTTCTTATGTATTCGCCAATTCTGCCCAGGCAGCGGGACGGTTTGCGCTCACCGAGGGCGGCAATATTTACACAAGATTGATGAACCCCACCACCGATGTATTTGAGACACGCATGGCGGCACTGGAAGGCGGAGCGGGGGCACTGGCGACGGCCTCCGGCTCTGCCGCCATCGACTATGCCATCCGCAATATTGCGGGAACGGGCGATCATATCGTCTCTGCGCAGGCGGTCTATGGCGGGACATATAACCTGTTTGCGAATACGCTTCGGGAGAGTGGCATTACCACGACCTTTGTCGATGCCCACGACCCGGCACAGTATGCGGCCGCCATCCAGCCCAACACCAAGGCGCTTTACGCGGAATCGATGGGGAATCCCAATTCGGATGTTGTCGATATAGAGGCGATCGCAGAAATTGCGCATGCTCATGGCTTGCCGCTGATTGTAGACAATACCTTTGCCACGCCCTTTTTGTTTCGTCCGCTGGAACATGGGGCAGATGTCGTGGTGCATTCTGCTACGAAGTTCATCGGCGGCCATGGCACGGTGATGGGCGGCGTAATTGTAGACGGCGGCACATTCGATTGGGCAGCCAATGACAAATTCCCCGGTCTTTCCCAGCCCAATCCATCCTATCATGGCGTTGTATTTACCAAAGCGTGCGGTCATATGGCCTATATTATGAAACTGCGCACCACATGGATGCGGGATACCGGGGCAACGATTTCTCCATTCCACTCGTTCTTGCTGCTCCAGGGGCTGGAGACACTGTCGCTGCGGGTGGAACGCCATGTGGAAAATGCCCTGAATGTGGTGGATTTCCTGCAAAATCATCCCCAGGTCAAGCGGGTACACCACCCTTCGCTGGCAACGGGACAGGAGAAGGCACTCTATGAGAAGTACTATCCGCACGGCGGCGGTTCGATTTTCACCTTTGAACTGGACGGCACTCGGGAACAAGCGCAGCGGTTTACGGAGTCGCTGGAATTGTTCTCCTTGCTGGCGAATGTGGCGGATGTGAAATCACTCGTCATCCACCCCGCCTCCACGACGCATTCCCAGATGAACGAAGCGGAGTTGACGGCGGCAGGCATTTCGCCTACCATGGTGCGTCTGTCGATCGGCACGGAGCATATCGGCGATATTTTAGCAGATTTGGCACAGGGTTTTGAAGCCATCCGGAATATGTAAGCGCCTGTTTCGCATCTTTTCGGTGTATTTTGCTGGTTCCTGCGTGAAAAATCCCTGCCAGGTACAATGTCTGTCTGCGAACGCCTGCCTTGCATCGAAGGAATGGACCTCAAAACCTGAACACGTTTTCTATGAGAACAAGTTCTAAAAAAGTCTCCGAAAGAGGCGCACGCCCTCTTCCGGAGACTTTCTATTTTTGGGGGTTATGGCTCTTTTTTAGAGGGCTATAGCTTCACTTTTTCCCATCCAACTGTAACGCCTGTATAATGCGTTCTGCCATCTGCCGGGGGGACGCGCCGCCGGGGATGGCGTGGGTGGCGTGCATATGGTAAATCACTGAACGCCGGTTGAACAAGTCCTCCAGTTCCGCCCGGGTGCTGCGCTGGACGATGGGACGGTTGGTGTCGCCCTGGATGCGCCGATAACAGGCGGCAAAGGACTCGTCCAGCAGTACCACGGTGCCATGTTTCCGGGCATAGGCGGCACTCTCTGCGTTGAGCATCGCCCCGCCGCCGCAGGCGATCACCCCATCTCGGTCACAGAGCGTCCGGATGGCCTGCGCTTCGATTTTTCGAAAGTATGGTTCACCCTTTTGTGCAAAAATTTCCGGGATGGTCATCCCTTCCTGTTCCACCAGATAGGCGTCTGTATCGATCAGGGGCAGCCCTAGCTTTTGCGCTAGGATGCGCCCCACGGTCGTCTTGCCACAGCCCATAAAGCCGCATATAAATATGGTCATATGCAAATTACTCCTTTGGGACAGCCTTTTCACATTTCGGCGTTCTGGGCATCGATCTGTGCCTCCATCTCTGTGATGATGAACATAATCTGTTCAGCGGTGAAGTGTGCGCCGTACCAGATCGCATGTGCCCGCACCGCCTGAAGCACCAGCATCGCCGCACCGCCCTTTGCGACCTTGCCCCGTTCCAGCGCCTTGCGTACCAGCAGAGTCTTGGTGGGATTATAGATGACATCAAAGAAATAGTCTGCCTGGTCGATCAGCCTGTCTGGTACCGGACAGGCATCCACCTTTGGATACATCCCCACCGGCGAGGCGTTGATGAGCACATCGAACGGTTCGTCTATATCTGTTGTATAGGCATAGCGTACTTTTGCCGCAGGCATGGCTGCCTTTGTCTCTGCCAGAAAGGCTTCCACGAGTGCTTGATCCTGGGGAATGATGCCGATCGTCAAATCGGCGCCCGCCCGAAGGGCTTCTGTTGCAATCATGCGTCCTACGCCGCCGCAGCCGATGAGGAGGACTTTTCCGTCCATCGGATAGTCCTGTACCGACAGCGTGAAGCCGTCACAGTCGGTGTTATAGCCGACGAGCCGGCCGTCTTGGTTGTGGACACAGTTCACAGACTGATACCGCTTGGCGCTGTCGTCGAGCGCGTCCACCATGGGGATGATGGCCATCTTATGGGGAATGGTGATGTTAAATCCCTGCATCCCCCGGAGAAACGGCTCTCGGCTCGCCAATAATTCCGGGGCAATGTCCGTCAGCGTATAGTTGGCCTTTCGACCTGACATCGCAAACAGCTTTTTATGAATAAATGGCGACATCGAATGCCCCAGCGGGTGGCCAATCAGTGTGTATTGTTCAAGTGTACTCATGCGGAAAATACCCCTTCCAGTGTCTCGCAGTTCTCACAGTTTTTCGCTGTCACGCCCTTGAGCGTCTTTTTCACTAGGCCGGTCAGGACGTTCTTCGGGCCGAATTCGATGAAGGTGTCAATGCCGTTTGCCTGCATCGCCGCCAGTTCATCGGTAAAGCGTACCGGCGAAACAATGTGCTGCGCCAATGCCGACGGCATATCGGAAAAGTCTGTGCGCACATCCCCGAGGACATTTGAATAGAACGGTACGTTCGGTTCGTGGAAGGAAATGTGCCGGATGGCGGCGTGGAACGCATCTGCGGCAGGCTGCATCAGCTTTGTGTGGAAGGCACTCGCCACCGCCAGCGGTACGGCACGCGCTTTTAACGCCGTGCAGGCAGCGGCCGCCTTTTCAACCGCCGCCTTTTCTCCGGCGATGACGGTCTGGACGGCGGAGTTATAATTTGCCGGAATGACATAGCCTTCGGTCTCACGGCAAATGCGCTCTACTTCTGCCGGCGCCAGTTTCAGGATCGCCGTCATAGAGCCGTCGGTCTTTTTGGCCGCTTCGTCCATGGCGAGCGAGCGTGCCTTGATGACCCGGAATCCGTCCTCGAGCGAGAGCATCCCAGCGGCCACCATCGCCGCATATTCGCCGAGGGAGTGTCCTGCAACGGCGTCAAAGGTGAAGCCTCGTTTTTTTGCCGCTTCCAAGCAAACCAGCGAGGTCGCCATAATGGCGGGCTGGGCATAGCGAGTCTGGCCTAAGGTCTGCGCATTGCTGTCCGCGATGATGGCGTACAGGTCAAAGCCCAGAATCTCAGAGGCTGTCTCATATATTTCTTCCAGTGCCGCATCCTGCTGTACCAGATCAAGTCCCATTTTTTCATATTGGGCCCCCTGGCCGGAAAAAAGTGCAATCGTTGCCATAATTGAAACGCATCCTTTCTGAGAGATGCACAAAATACACGAAATATCAAATGTATTTTTGTGCAAAAAATAGTATTTCGTAAATCCACGGTCGAAAAGCCGTTGGGAATCATTGCAAAATGGGCAAAAATCATTTATAATAGAAATATTCTACCATACGATTTTCATAATAAGTATGGCTTCGCCGCAGGATGAACGATTTCTGCGGAACGCATCGGACAAAGAGACTCGTCACGTTCCCTATTTATCATAGCACAAATTTGGGCACGTGGCAAGAGGAACGGAGGAAATTTTTCCATGGGTATTCATGTTTTGGGTACAGGCAGCTATACGCCGGCGTTTCAGGTGACAAACGATGATATGGCAAAGATTGTAGAGACAAATGACGAGTGGATCCGCACCCGTACCGGCATTGGGACTCGGCATATTTCGGACGGTGAGCCGACGTGGTATATGGGTGCTCAGGCGGCGAAGCGTGCCATCGAGACGGCAGGCATCGACCCGGGTGAGATCGGGCTGTTGATTGACACGACCATCACGCCGGAGTACAGCACCCCGTCGATGGCGTGCATCATTCAGCGCGAGGTGGGTGCATCAAACGCCGCCTGCTTTGACTTGAATGCCGCTTGCTCTGGCTTTGTCTATGCGATGGATACGGCACACCGATTTTTGCAGACCGACCGGACGATGCGCTATGCGTTGGTTGTAGCGAACGAGAGCCTGTCGAAGATTACCAACTATAGCGACCGTTCGTCCTGCATTTTGTTCGGAGACGGCGCAGCGGCGGTGGTGATTGAATACCGTGAGGATGCATTGTACACCAGCTATCTCGGCGCAGACGGCACCGGCGCAAAATTCCTCTATGCGCATAGTGCGCTGCCGCAGTCGCCCTTTGTAAAGTCCGAGCATCTGGCGGCGTATGATGACCAGATGGGTGCCGGGCCGGAGGGTTGGACGCACACCATGCATCAGGACGGCAAGGAGGTCTATAAGTTTGCCACCCACGCGATGCCAAAGGCGGCGGCGATGGCGGCGGAAAAAATCGGGCTGTCGCTCGACGAGATTGACAAGTTCGTACCGCACCAGGCGAATTTGCGCATCATTGAGACGGCGATGAAACATCTGAAACAACCGATGGAAAAGGTCGTGCTGAACATTGAAAAGCATGGCAATACGTCAAGTGCTTCGATTCCGATCGCCTTTGATGAAGCGGTGCGCAGCGGTGCCATCCAGCGGGGCGAAAAGGTTTGCCTGGTGGGCTTTGGCGCAGGACTGACCTATGCGGCGCTGATTATGGAATATTAAGAAAGCACTGCTTCGATTTAGTGCGCAGATTGCGCCGTAGGTGCTCTTTGTGCGGTGTCGCCTGACAAGGATTTTGAACGCAGTAGACGGAAAATTTTGCGAAAAAGACGTGTGTATACGTTTATGTAAACACGATTTAGTGTAAGAAAGTTCGAGTACAGCACGCTCGCGCAGCCAACGGCGGGGCATCCCCCTATAACCAATCGATATCATCAAAACAAGGAGAGAAAATATGATGGAAACCAGAATCACAAAGCTGTTGGGGACGAAATACCCCATGATCCAGGGCGGTATGGCGTGGATTGCAGAGAGCACCCTGGCTTCTGCGGTGTCGAATGCCGGTGCGGTCGGACTGATTGCCGGCGGCAGTGCGCCGATTGACTACCTCCGGGAACAAATCCGCATCTGCAAGTCCAAGACGGATAAGCCCTTTGGTGTAAATATCATGCTGATGAGCCCGAATGCCGATGACCTGGCACAGCTGGTCATTGATGAGGGCGTGCCGATTGTCACCACCGGTGCCGGCAACCCAGGCAAATATATGGAGGCGTGGAAGAACGCTGGCATCAAGGTGATTCCCGTGGTGCCGTCCGTGGCGTTGGCAAAGCGCATGGAGCGTGCCGGCGCAGACGCGCTCGTGGCAGAGGGTACCGAATCCGGCGGCCATATCGGTATGAACACCACGATGTGCCTAGTGCCCCAGGTGGTGGATGCCGTGGAGATCCCTGTTATTGCGGCCGGCGGCATTGCCGATGGCAGAGGAATCGCGGCGGCGTTTATGCTGGGTGCCGAGGGTGTGCAGCTGGGGACACGTTTCCTGGCGACAGAGGAGTGCCAGATCCATCCGAAATATAAGGAACTCGTATTAAAGGCGAAGGATACTGACAACCAGATCACAGGCTTCTATTCCGGAAGTCCCTGCCGTGGGATCAAGACGAAGTACACCAAAAAGCTTCAGGCTATGGAAAAATCCGCCTGTCCGCCGGAGGATTTCGAGGCGATGACGGTTGGCTCACTGCGCAAGGCTGTGGTAGACGGTAACGTGGACGAAGGTTCATTCCTGTGCGGCCTGATTGCCGGGATGGTGCATGAGATCAAGCCGTGTAAAGAAGTCATAGAAGAAATGTGGCAGCAGGCAGAAAAACTGCTGGGCAAAGCATAAGGCGACACCGTACAAAACCAAAATGTGGTTTTTGTGTGGCGGTACCTTAAGAAGATCCCCTGTGGAGACAGGGGTGCAAAAGAATATCCTCCATAACCGAAGAAAGGAAAGGAAATCTACATATGGCTACAGCACTTATTACAGGCGCCTCCCAGGGCATCGGGGCGTGCATCGCCGTGCGTCTGGCAAAGGACGGATACAACATCGCCATCAATCACTATCCAAGTGATACCGATCGGGCAAATGCCGAAGAAGTGGCACAGCAGTGTCGGGCACAGGGCGTAGAAGCCGAGCTTTTTGCTGCCAATGTGGCAGACTATGCCCAGTGTGAGACGATGGTCAAGGCGGTGAAAGAACGCTTTGGGTCGATCGATGCGCTCGTCAACAATGCCGGCATCACCAAGGATGGACTGATGGTGCGGATGTCGGAAGAACAGTACGATGCCGTGATTGCTGTGAATCAGAAGAGCGTGTTCAATATGATGAAACTGGTGGGGGCAGTGATGATGCGCCAGCGTTCGGGGCGGATCGTCAGCTTGGCTTCTGTGGCAGGTCTTTATGGCAACCCGGGGCAGATCAACTATTCGGCATCAAAAGCTGCCATCATCGGTATGACCAAGACAGTGGCAAAGGAATTGGGGGCAAGAGGTGTGACGGTGAATGCCGTAGCGCCGGGCTTTATCAAGACCCCGATGACCGATGCCCTCACCGAAGAACAGCGGGCAAAGATGCTGGAACTCGTAGCCATGAAACGCTATGGCGATCCGGCCGAAGTGGCGAGTGTGGTTTCGTTCCTCTGCTCGGATGATGCCAGCTATGTGACAGGCCAGACCATCGAAATCTCTGGCGGTCTGATGATGTAAACCTAAGGCAGCACCACACTAAGAGCACCCATCGGCTTTGTGCGGTATTGCCCTAACAGCAGGAGAAAGTGATATAGAATATGAGAAGAGTAGTAATTACCGGCATGGGGACGGTGAATCCCCTAGGCAGTGACCTGGCACAGTTCTGGGACAACGTCAAGAAGGGTACGTTGGGTATTTCTAAAATTGATGCTTTTGATACTACAGAGCTTGGTGTATATGTGGCGGGGATCATTCGAGACTTTGACCCAGCCGCCTATTTTGAACGCAAGGAAATCCGCCATATGGAGCGTTTCACCCAGATTGCCGTGGCTTCTGCCATCCAGGCATTGCAGGACGCTGGTACAGATTTCAAGGACGAGGATCTCTATCGGCTGGGTGTGATTATGGGCTGCGGCATCGGCGGCATTGGCCGTATTGAAGAGGAACACGATAAGTATAAGGCAAAGGGACCGGGACGCATCTCGCCATTCTTTGTGCCGATGATGATTGGCAATATGGCGGCAGGCCAGGTGGCCATTCATACGGGCTTTCGGGGCGACAACTTCTGCACCACGACTGCCTGCGCCTCCTCCACCCATGCTGTCGGAGAAGCCTTCCGGAAGATTAAGGACGGATATCTCGACGTGTGTCTGGCGGGCGGCTGCGAATCGACTATCACAGAGTTCACCCTCGGCGGGTTCCGCACGATGAAAGCATTGTCTACCGCAGAGGATCCAGCGAAGGCCTCTATTCCCTTTGACCGCGATCGGGGCGGCTTTGTGCTGGGCGAAGGCGCGGGTGTGCTGGTGCTGGAGGAATACGAACACGCCAAAGCGCGCGGTACCAAAATTTATGCGGAGTTGGCAGGCTATGGTGCCACCAACGACGCCTATCATATGACCGCACCGGCGGTCGAGTGCGAGGCTTCCTCCCGAGCCATGATCCAGGCCTATCAAGAAGCAGGATTGCAGTCTACGGACATCGACTATATCAACGCCCACGGCACTGCCACCCCCATGAACGACCGGCTGGAGACAAAGGCCATCAAAATGGCACTGGGCGAGGCGCAGGCACGGAAGGTGAAGATCAATTCCACGAAGTCCATGACCGGGCATATGCTCGGCGGTACAGGGGCAGTCGAGGCCATTGTCACCGCCATGACCATCCATGAAGGTTTCATTCACCAGACGATCGGCTTTACTACACCCGATCCGGAATGCGATTTGGATTACTGCGTGGACGGCCCGGTGGAGATGGAAGTAAAAGCTGCACTGACCAATTCTCTGGGCTTTGGCGGCCACAACGCCACGCTGTGCTTGAAGAAGTGTGCAGAATAAGGAGTAATGGCAGATATGAGTGATAAAAATTATGGCGGTGTGAATGTTGAAGCGGCAAGAGCACTCGCAGAAATTGTAGCAGAAAAGAATCTCGGTGAAATTACGGTCACAGCCGGCAATTGCACCATCACAGTAAAAGGTAAAAAATGCCCGCCACCGATGGGCGGTATGGCGCCCATGATGACAGCCCCGGTTCAGCCGGCTGTATCGGCGCCGGCAGCTGCTCCGGCGGAATCTAAGAAGGAAGTGCCACAGGGGAAGGTCATAAAAGCCCCCATCGTCGGGACGTTTTACGCCGCTCCGGCACCCGATCAGCCGCCGTTTGTGCAGGTGGGCGATACGGTGAAAAAGGGTGACGTGGTGATGATTATTGAGTCCATGAAGTTGATGAATGAGGTTACAAGTGATCTGGACGGCGTGGTGCAGGAGATTCTGGTACAAAACGGCGAGGCAGTCGAATATGACCAGCCGCTGATGATTCTTTCGTAAAGGAGCGCAAATATGGCAGAAGTATTGCTGAATCAGGAACAGATTAAGGAAATCATCCCCCATCGTGCCCCGTTTCTACTGATAGACGAGGTGCTGGAGATGGAGGTCGGCAAGCGTGTCGTGGCGCGTAAATATATCAAAGAAGACGACTTTTGGTTTCAGGGGCACTTTCCCGAAAAGCCGGTGACGCCGGGTGTGCTGATGGTAGAAATGCTGGCACAGGCAGGAGCCGTATGTATCCTTTCCCAGCCGGAATTCAAAGGGAAAATCGCGCTCTTTGCCGGCATTGATAAGGCGAAGTTTCGGCGTCAAGTCGTACCGGGCGATGTGCTGGATCTGTCGGTGGAGATTATTGCCCAGCGCGGCCCCATGGGCGTGGGCAAGGCGGTGGCTTCGGTGGATGGCCAGCGGGCAGTGACCTGCGAAATCAAGTTCGCTGTGGAACAGTAAGGCGGCGCAGCGATGTTTAAGAAAGTATTGAGTGCCAACCGAGGCGAGATTGCTGTACGCATCAGTCGCGCCTGTCGGGAGGCGGGTCTGCAATGCGTAACGGTCTATTCCACCGCAGACCGTACCGCGCTTCATGCGGAGATTGCCGATGAATCGGTATGTATCGGCCCGCCGTCGGTGCAGGAGAGTTATCTGAATCAGGATGCCCTCATCGAAGCGTGCAAGATCACGGGGGCGACCGCGCTTCATCCCGGATTTGGCTTTTTATCCGAAAACGCCGCGTTTGCCCAGCGGTGTTTGGACAATGGCATTACCTTTATCGGTCCCTCGCCCCAATCCATTTCGATGCTTGGGGACAAGGCGCACGCCAAGGAGACGATGAAGGCAGCAGGCGTGCCTGTCATTCCTGGCTCGGACGGGGCGGTATCTTCGGTCGAGGAAGCCAAAAAAATTGCCGCCCAGATTGGCTATCCCGTGCTGGTGAAGGCGTCCGCGGGCGGCGGCGGCCGGGGCATTCGGCGGGTGGACAGCGAAGCACAGCTGGAAGAACAGATGCTTGTGGCAAAGGAAGAAGCCAAGCGGTTTTTCGGCAATGATGACATCTATCTGGAAAAGCTGATCGTCGGTCCACATCATGTGGAGATTCAAATCATTGCCGACCAGATGGGCAACACGGTGGCACTCGGTGAACGAGATTGCAGTATGCAGCGGCGCAACCAGAAGGTGCTGGAAGAAAGTCCAAGCCCGTTGATGACGCCGCAGCTGCGGGATGCCATGCAGCAGGCTGCTGTGCGGGCGGCAAAGGCATGCGGATATTATAACGCGGGTACGATTGAATTTCTGGTGGATGACGACCGAAATTTCTACTTTATGGAGATGAACACTCGGATCCAGGTAGAACATCCTGTAACGGAGTGGGTGACGGGCATCGACTTAGTTCAGACTCAGCTGCTCGTGGCACAGGGCAAGCCGCTGCCGTTTACACAGGACGATATCCAGTTGCGGGGACACGCCATCGAGTGCCGCATCAATGCGGAAAATCCCGAGGCGGACTTTCGCCCCTCCCCTGGCACAATTCGTTCGCTGCACATCCCCGGCGGCCCGGGCGTGCGCGTGGACAGTGCTGTATATCAAGGCTATACCATCCCGCCGTGTTATGATTCCATGATTGCCAAGCTCATTGTCCATGCGCCTACACGCAAAGAGGCGATTATGAAAATGCGCTGGGCACTGGCGGAATTTATCGTGGATGGCATAGACTCCAACATCGATTTTCAGCTGCGGCTGATTAAGAATAAAGCATTTGAGGCAGGAACATATGACAATGGCTTTTTGGCACAGTTCCTGGCGGAATCGAAATGACGCAGAAGTGGAAGGTAAGGTGAGAGCAACCATGGCGTTAGAAGATCTGTTCAAAAATGTCACAAAACGATTTAATGAGGATACATCCGAACCCCACGAACCCGTCACCAAATGCCCCCGCTGTCAGCAGCAGATTCCGGAGAGCCGCTTTCAAGAGTTGAATAAGGTTTGTCCGCACTGTAACTATCACGCACGGCTGACGGCGAACGAACGGCTGCGGCTGACGGTAGATGGCGGTTCTTTTGTGGAATATGATGCCAACCTGTGCAGTGAGGATCCCTTGCAATTTCCCGGCTATGCCAAAAAGGTGGAGTCGCTCCAGATGATGACCGGGTTGAAAGATGCTGTCATTACCGGAGAATGTACGATTAAAGGTTCTCGGGTGGTGCTGATTGTGATGGACTCCCACTTTATGATGGCATCGATGGGCAGCGTAATTGGTGAGAAAGTGACCCGCGCCTTTGAGCGCGCTACCGAAAAAGGATTGCCAGTGGTAGCGTTTACTGCCTCCGGCGGGGCACGGATGCAGGAGGGCATTTTGTCCTTAATGCAGATGGCCAAAACCTCCGGTGCCGTGGCACGACATAGCGAAGCCGGGCTACTCTACCTAACGGTCATGACCGACCCAACGACCGGCGGCGTGACGGCATCCTTTGCCTCGCTGGGCGATATCATCCTGGCGGAGCCAAAGGTTCTCATCGGTTTTGCCGGGCGGCGTGTCATTGAGGGAACCATTCGTCAGCGGCTTCCTGACAATTTTCAATTGGCGGAGTTTTTGCAGGAAAAAGGCTTTGTGGATATGATCGTGGAACGTCGTCGGATGCGCAGTGTGCTGTCGCATCTGCTAAAGCTGCACGGCTATGATGCACAGGCACAGGGAGGTGTGTGAGATGGAACAGATGCAGCAGGAGGGAAAGCACCGCCTGACAGCATGGGAGCGCCAGCTGTTGATTCGGGACAAAAACCGCCCAACGGTGCGGGATTACATCCCCCGGATTTTCACCGATTTCTATGAGCTGCACGGCGATCGGGGCTTTGGTGACGATGGTGCCATCATCGGCGGCATTGGACGGCTTGGCGGTCTGCCGGTGACGATTCTGGCACAGGTCAAGGGACGCAATCTCAAGGAGAATAAGGCCTCGAATTTCGCCATGCCCCACCCGGAGGGCTACCGAAAGGCACTGCGTCTGGCGCACCAGGCAGAAAAATTTCATCGCCCGGTGATATGCCTCATTGACACGCCGGGGGCGTTTTGTGGCGTAGAAGCGGAAGAACGCGGCCAGGGTGAAGCGATTGCCCGCAATATTGCTGAGTTTATGATGTTGAGAACGCCCATCGTTTCGGTGGTGCTGGGCGAGGCCGGGAGTGGCGGCGCACTGGCACTCGGGGTGTGCGATGCACTGGCTATGCTGGAAAATGCACTTTATTCCGTAATATCTCCCCGCGGCGCCGCCTCTATCCTTTGGAAAGATGCTTCCAGAGAACAGGAGGCGTGCGAAGCCATGCAGATTACAGCGGAGGATATGGTGCGGTTTGAGGTAGCAGAGGCCATCATTCCGGAGCCAGTGGGCGGCGCACAATGCGATATAGACAAAATTTCCGAAAATATGAAGGAATATTTGGTGAAAACGATAGCAGAAAAAAGGCAAAAAGAACTTGACGTTTTGCTAAAAGAACGGTATACTAAGTTTAGGAAAATCGGCGTGTTTCGGGAAGGATAACGGCACGCTGGATTTCAGCGGGGCAGTACGCCCAAAAAGTGCCCGCCGGGCGCAGAAAAATGGATATAATGGAGGAACAAGAAATGGCAAAAGAAGAAATCTTTGAGAAGCTGAAGGAACTGGTGGTAGATCAGTTGGGCGTAGATGATGATGAGGTGACTATGGAAGCCACCATGCAGGGGGATCTGGGCGCAGACTCGCTCGACCTGGTAGACCTGGTGATGAGCATCGAAGAGGAATTTGGCGTAAAGGTTTCTGATGAAGAACTGGAACACATCAAGACCATCGGTGACATCGTAGATTATATCGAGGAAAACAAGGACTAAGCAGCGGCTTTTCCAAAGCCAACCCTGTACAAAAATGAGACCGGTCTTGCAGCGGCAGGCACCGGTCTTTTTTATAGGTGTTGTGCCAGCGAAACGTGCCCAAAAAGCGGATTTGATGCGGGATTTTTAGGACTTTATTATGGCGGAGACACGGCGTGCTGTGTTCTGATATATCATGTTTCTACCAGTTGCAGAAACGCCTCAGATCCGCCCCGGTCAGCGGTTTTTTCAAAAGATTGACTTTATACCCGAAATAGGGTATAATAAAACATATATTCGCACAGAAACCGGTGGAAAAATCTGCCGGTCGTTACAAAAATTTTCCGCCCACGGGCGGGGTCAGGAAGTTGTTCGATCATTATGAAAGTACTCAAAGAAATCTACCAATACCGCCAGATGATTTTCAGTTTGGTGAAAAAGGACCTGCGAGGACGATACAAAGGCTCGGTGCTGGGATTTTTGTGGACATTTATCAACCCACTGATGCAGCTGGTGGTCTATACCTTTGTGTTCACCTATATTATGCCGGCAGGCATTGACAAGTATTACCTCTATCTGTTTGTGGCACTCATTCCGTGGATCTTTTTCTCCTCGTCTATCACCGGTGGCTCTAGCTCCATCGTGGCACAAAAAGATTTGGTGAAAAAAATCTACTTTCCCCGAGAGGTCATCCCCATCTCCTATGTGACCAGCTGTTTTGTGAATATGATGCTGTGTTTTCTTATCATCTTCCCTGTCATGCTGGTGGCCAAGATTCCCCTCGAGCCGCTGGCACTTTGCTGCCTGCCAGTGATTATGATTGTGGAATATTTTCTAGCATTGGGTTTTGCCATGCTAGCTTCGGCGGTGACGGTGTATTTCCGGGATCTGGAGCATATCCTGGGCATTGTCACCATGGTGTGGATGTATATGACGCCCATTTTTTATTCGATGGAGATGATTCCGGAGCGATTTCATATTGTATATCATATCAATCCGATGTCCTCTATCATCAGCTGCTATCGGGATGTACTGTACTATGCCAGAGTGCCCGACCTGTCCAGCCTGATCGAAGCTGTGGTGCTGGGGGCGTTGTTCCTCGTGCTGGGGCTGGTGGTGTTCGGAAAGCTGAAAAAAGGTTTTGCGGAGGAATTATAAAATGGAACAGACGACAGCCAAGCGGACGCAAATGCAGCCACAGAAATCGTTCCAAAAGGAAGAACCTGTGATTGTCGTGCAGGACGTCCGGAAGCATTTTAAGGTCTATCTGGATAAGGGGCAGAGTTTCAAAGAGCGCATTCTATTCCGCAACCGCCGCCGCTATGAGAATCGCCGGGTACTCGATGGGATCTCCTTTACCGTCCGCCGGGGCGAGGCGGTCGGACTCATCGGCCACAACGGATGCGGCAAGAGCACTACGCTGAAGCTGCTGACGAGGATTCTCTATCCGGATAGTGGCGCAATTACCATCAAAGGACGTGTGTCCAGCCTGATCGAATTGGGGGCCGGCTTTCACCCCGATATGAGTGGTCGAGAAAATATCTATACAAACGCCTCGATTTTTGGATTGACGAAAAAGGAGATCGACCAACGGCTCGACACCATCATCGCCTTTTCGGAGCTGGAGGCATTCATCGACAACCCCGTGCGGACGTATTCCTCTGGGATGTATATGCGTCTGGCGTTTTCCGTTGCCATCAATGTGGATGCCGATGTGCTGCTGATCGATGAGATTCTCAGCGTCGGCGATGCCAATTTTCAGGCCAAGTGTTTCCGAAAATTGCAGGAGATTAAGGCGAAGGGCACGACGATCGTCATCGTCTCCCACGCGCTTGGACAGATCGAGCAAATCTGTGAACGTTCTATCTGGATTCACGAGGGGAAGATTCGGGCAGAAGGTCCTGCCCGGGAAGTCGATTTGGAATATATGGAATTTATGGGACAGCAGATGCAGGCGGCGGCGCGGAAGGAACAGTTGGCGCAGTCTGCTGAATCTACTGTCGAAGAAACGGCGGATGCGCCGGAGGAGCCCACCCAGTCGGGCGAAAAAAAGCGATGGGGCAACGGTCGGGCACGTATTCGCCAGATTCGTCTGACCGATGCCGATGGAACGCTCCAGACCGTGTTTCGCACGGGCGAGACGGTGCAGATCACACTCCGCTATCAAGTGAAACAGCCGGTGGAAAATCCGGTGTTCGGTGTGGGCATATTTCGACAGGACGGTGTGCAGTGCTATGGTACGAACACCCGGATCGACCAAGTTTCGGTGGCACCGCTGACAGCGGATGGAACGGTCACGTTGACGCTTTCGCCTCTCTATCTATTGCCGGGCACGTATACAATTGATTTGGCGGTGGAGTCGGGTGATGGCATCCCCGTGGATTATTGGAAAGAGGCAGCCGTGATACAGATGACGGCGGCGGTGGGTGATGTGGGCGTGATGCGCATTCCCCATCAGTGGTCGCTGACAGAATGAGGAGGTGCCGTGTGGAGAAACTGAAACAGATGCTGCACCAGATGCAGACCCAGCCCGGTATCAAAGGCTGGTGCCGGCGCAAATTGCTGGGCAGGCTGTACGAGTGGCTGACGGAGCTGCTGCAAGCACTTGAACAGTGCCAGCAGACCGCGGTGCAATATCAGGCGGAGAACCGGCGGCTTGAAACGCAGCTGGCGGCGGAACAAAAGGCAAGAGAGCAAGCGGAACAGAGGCTCGCCCAGCTGCGTCAGGATTTCGAAGCGGCATGCGTCAACCTGCGGGATAACAATACGGCGTTGGAACGTGACCGTAGCGATCTGGCACTGCTCAAGGTGCAGCTGCGTCAGATGCAGCGGCAAGCGAATTCGACCGGCTCGTGTGCAGCAGAAGAATTGTCTGCGGTGGAAATGGTGCCAGCCGCTGCTTCGGCGGAAAAACCGGAGCAGACCTATCAGGCGATCGAATATTTCGACTTTGAGAATCACTTTCGGGGCAGCGTGGCGCACATTAAACAGACGCAGCAGATTTATCTGCCCTATTTTGCCGATAAGCAGC
>CASDUD010000150.1 GCA_949283725.1 uncultured Ruminococcus sp. | reverse complement strand
GTTTGGCACAGGAGGAAAGCCGTTCTATTTCGGAGAATGTGACATGGGGACATCGAAAGCGATTTGCCGATGGAAAGGTTAGTCTGCCGTACAAACGATTTCTGGGATACCGGAAAGGAGCAGATGGCTTGCCGGAAATTGTGCCGGATGAGGCAGAGATTGTTCGACAGATCTACAAGCAGTTTTTAGAGGGAAAATCCTACTATGCAATTGCAAAAAATCTGACCGACCGTGGTATTCCAACGCCTGCCGGAAAGGAACAGTGGCATATACGAACGATTGGGAGTATCCTGACCAACGAAAAATACAAAGGTTCTGCTCTGCTGCAAAAGAAATTTACTGTGGATTTTCTCACGAAAAAGACCAAAGTAAATGAGGGTGAAGTACCCCAATATTACATTGAGGAGAGCCATCCTGCCATTATCTCCCCAGAGGAATTTGAACTGGTACAAGCAGAAATGGCGAAACGCAAACAGCTGGGACGTAAATTCAGCGGAAATGATATTTTTTCTGCAAAAATCATCTGTGGTGACTGTGGTGGCTTCTTTGGGGCAAAGGTCTGGCACTCCAACAGTAAATATCGGCGTGTTATTTGGCAATGCAATCAGAAATTTTCTCAAAATTGTACGACTCCGCATTTGTACGAGGATGAAATCAAAATGCGATTTCTAACTGCATTTGCGAGTTTCTTTCAGCAGAGGGATTTGGTTTTAGAAACTTGCCAAATGCTCATCGATGATCTTTCCGATACGACACTACTCGACCTGCGAATTGAAAAAGCCGGTCAGGAGATGAATGCGGTAGCTGCCGTGACAAAAAAACATATCGCACAAAATGCTGAAACCGAGCAAGATCAGGAGGAGTACGACAAAAAGTATCATGCATTGGTGCAGCAATATGAGAAGTTACAACAGCAGTTCACCAAGCTGCAGCAAGAGAGAGCAGCACGCATCAACAGGATGGATACGTTACATCACTTCCTGGAAACCATCTCTGCTGTTCCGCAAGTGCTGGACAGCTTTGATGAGGAGCTATGGCGAGCAACGATAGAAAAAGTGACGGTGTTCCATGATGGGAAAATGATTTTTCAATTCTTAGACGGAACAGAAATCCAAGGTTAAAACAAACCGGCGTATCTTGCGAATATCATCGCAGGTACGCCGGTTTCTCTTTGTCTTGAAAGCGGGTGCATTTCAAAAAATTTTGGGTGCATTTTTGCCCACAAAAAAACGTTTACGCAAACAGAAAACCGATTCAGAGGGAAATCTGAGCCGGTTTTTCTGCTTTTGAACACGTTCCAAAGAACGATTACTTTTTGAAATCCACGCTGTTTCGCTGGCTTTTGGGCATAAAAAAGCACCTCTAAATTGTATCAAAATAGAGGTGCAAGTATGGTGGAGGCGACGGGAATTGAACCCGTGTCCGAAAACAAATCCACACAACTTTCTACGAGCGTAGTTTATCTACAGAAATTCCCACACACTACTGCCGACAAACAGGCTGCCCTGTGTAGTAGGTCAAATACATTTCTGCGGTGTGACCGAGCCGCCGAAACGTTCACCACTGCAATCATGCCGCAACGTGAGCCGTGGTCCTCTCACGGGCGACAGTAGCTGACTTAGGCAGCTACCTGCAGGCTCTTGTTAAAGCTTACAGTAAAGTTCTTTTTAGCGTTTAATTTTAAACGTGCCGCTGTTTAAAGAGATGCGGCCATCTCTGCTCGCTTATCATGCTTCATCATCCCCGTCGAAACCGTTACGCCCCCATTCTATTTCTCTTGTTTTGATATAATGCAGCCCAGTCTTGACCATATCTTTCGCTTATATGCAACAAGCCAGTGGTGATCAATGATTTTGCTCCTTCACCGCTCGCCGGATCTGTCGCTGTGCATCACGCTTCGCCGCTGTTTCGCGCTTATCATAGAGCTTTTTGCCCTTACAAAGTCCAACTTCTACTTTCACGCGAGAATCTTTAAAATACAGTGCCAGTGGAACCAGTGTCAAGCCATCCTGTTTCACCTTTCCGAACAACCGGAGGATCTCTCTTTTGTGCATCAAAAGCCTACGTACTCGCATAGGATCTGTTCGGAACAGGCCGTCTTTTTCGTAAGGCGAGATATGCATCCCTTTCACGAAAAGTTCGCCATCTGAAATGTCACACCATGCGTCTTTTAGGTTCACGTGCCCCAGACGGATGGATTTCACCTCGTTGCCCTGTAGTTCGATTCCGGCCTCAAACCGTTCTAGGATGAAGTATTCATGTCGTGCCTGACGGTTGTCACAAATCTGTTTTGTCCCTTTTGCACGCATCTATACGTCCCCCCTTGCCGCATATCTTGAAACATTGTATATTATAGCATAGTTTTAGAACCCTGTCAAGGAATTTTATTTGTCAAAAACACGGGAAGTGTGTACGAAACAAAATCTATCAAGATGTGCCATTTGATATCCTGTCGAAATGTTGTTTTGCGCATGTTCTCATCATTTCAAGCAAAACCTCCCCTCTGCGTATCCATAAAAATCCCAGAAGTCAGCGTGTATCTGCTTAACTTCTGGGATCTTGTATGATATAAGGCGTGTCGACACATCCTAGATATTGCTTTACAAGGGCATGGCATAACGTGCCCAATAATATTTATGCCTGCTCCATGCCCAGATGAATGGCACGCATATTGGCCTCGATTAGATGTGCCCGCTTTGGCGGCACACATTTTTCCATAGCCTTTTGTACCGTTTCCAGCGAGAACAGCTGTGTTTCCTTTAGCATTCTGCCAATCAGCACCATGTTAGCAGCACCATTCAGTCCCGCTTCGCCGGCCAGGTCGGAGGCAGGAAGTGCCAGAGCCGTGACATCGCTGCGGGTACAGGTTTCCTCCACAATGGAGCTGTCCACCACTACCAATCCGCCGGGCTTGACCTCATCAATAAACTTTTTATAAGAAGGGCCATTCATGGCGATGAGATAGTCCGGCTGGGTCACCAACGGCGAACCGATCGGCTCATCCGAGATACACACGGAACAATTGGCCGTGCCGCCACGCATCTCCGGGCCATAGGACGGCAGCCAGCTCACCTCTCTGCCATCCATCAAGCCGCTGTATGCCAGCACCTTCCCAGCGAACAAAATGCCCTGCCCGCCAAATCCTGCCAGAATCATTTCGGTTGTCATGCTTTTGCCGCCTCCTCTGCTGTTACATCTTTATATACACCCAGCGGATAGTAAGGGATCATGCTGTCCTTAACAAACTGCATGGACTCCGCCGGCGAAAGCCCCCAGTTGGTGGGACAGGTAGAAAGCACCTCTACGATAGAAAGTCCTCGCTTTTCCTTCTGATTTTCAAACGCCTTGCGGATCGCCTTTTTGGTCTCCCGAATGTGGGGCACAGTATCGATGGCAACACGCTGTGCTAGAGCGGTGCCGCTGAGTGTTGCCATCATCTCACAGACACGGATGGGATAGCCCGCTGTCTCCACATTTCTGCCATAGGGCGTGGTCTGCGTAACCTGCCCCGGAAGTGTGGTCGGTGCCATCTGTCCGCCTGTCATGCCATAGGTCGTGTTATTAATAAAGATAACCACGATATTTTCTCCTCGTGTGCCCACGTGTACAGTCTCCGCTGTACCGATAGCCGCCAGGTCGCCGTCCCCCTGATAGGAGAACACAAACTTATCTGGGTTGGTACGCTTTACGCCCGTTGCCACCGCAGGTGCTCTGCCGTGCGGTGCTTCGATGACATCGCATCCGAAATAGTTATACGACATAACAGAACAGCCTACTGGTACGACACCAATGGTATCGCCCTCGATGCCCATTTCGTCCAGCACTTCGCACACCAGCCGGTGTACAATGCCGTGTCCACAGCCTGGGCAGAAATGTGTTGGCACATCCAGCAGGGACTTAGGGTGGTCAAATACAACAGCCATTATTCTGTACCTCCTGCCAATTTTTCAATTTCCGCCAGCACTTCCGCCGGGGTCGGGATGACGCCGCCTGTTCTGCCAAAAAACGCAACAGGAATGCGGCACTCGGTTGCCAAGCGCACATCGTCGATCATCTGTCCCATAGACATCTCCACATCCAAAATATGATCGGCGTGCTGAGTTGCCTGACACAGTTCCTTTTTCGGGAACGGCCACAGGGTCTTGGGGCGGAATAGCCCAGCCTGGATACCCTTGCGGCGGGCGGCCGTCACAGCAGACTTTGCCACACGCGCCGAAGCCCCATATGCCGTTACTACGATCTTCGCATCGTCACAATAATATAGCTCAGCATCTGTCTCGTTTTCCTCAATGATGGCATAGCGTTCAAAACGTGCACGCACTTTTTCTTCCAATTCCGGCGCATTTAAGTACAGCGAGTTGATGATGTGATGCTTGCGCTGTCCCTTATGCCCGCACGCAGCCCAGTCGGACTTGTCCGGAAGTTCCGTACGCGGTTCCGGGAACGTCACCGGTTCCATCATCTGTCCGAGCAAGCCATCCGCCAGAATCATGGCAGGGATGCGGTACTGGTCAGCCTTGTCAAATGCCAGCCCTACGACATCGACCATTTCCTGAACGGAGCAAGGCGCATAGACGAGGATGTGAAAATCCCCATGCCCCATGGCATGTGTCGCCTGATAATAGTCCGACTGTGCCGGCTGGATGGAGCCGAGCCCCGGACCGCCCCGCTGAACATTGATGATAACGCCCGGCAGGTCAGAGCCAGCCATATAAGAGATTCCCTCCGCCTTTAGGGAAACACCCGGCGAAGAGGACGAGGTCATCGCCCGCACGCCGGTAGAAGCGGCACCTAGTACCATATTAATGGCGGCGATTTCTGACTCTGCCTGCAAAAAGACCCCGCCGGACTTTTCCATGCGCTTTGCCATATAGGCAGACAGTTCCGTCTGGGGCGTGATGGGATAGCCAAAGAAACACTTACAACCCGCCCGGATGGCAGCTTCCGCGAGTGCCTCATTGCCCTTCATGAGACTTCTTTCCATTGCAAAAACCTTCCTTCTACTTTTGAATTTGAATTGCGCAGTCCGGACAGATCGTCGCGCACATAGCGCAGCTGATACAAGCGTCCTGATCGGTACACACGGCTGTAAAATAGCCCTTTTCATTGCGGTGTTCCTTTTGCAGTGTCACAATTTTTTTCGGACATACCGTTACACAAAGACCGCATCCCTTACAGCGTTCAAAACGAACCTGCATTTTTTCCATACATTCTCACTCCCTTCTGCAATCGATGGCGAAGCACCTCTGCATCATATCATCTCCCACACCGGCTTGACATACACATCCACCGGCAGTCCCCGGGGCAGATCGTCAAGCGCCAAGTCACGCCGATAGGTTTGATATACCAGCGGCAATTCCGCCGTTTCGGCGATGGTTTTGGCATAGGGAACAGCCGCTAGAATCGTCTCCGCTGTCGTTTCTCTTCCCAGATTGGAGTTGTTCACGATACCCGTATGCCGCATTCTCGACACCGCTTCGATCTCCCGCATCAGCGAAAGTGCCGCTTCGGGCTGTTCGGTTAGATATCGATAGCGATTGACCACATACCACAGATCGAGCTGATCCGGCGCATAGGCGGAGAAGGCAGCGGCATAGCGTCCCAGTCCAATCGCACCGGCATCATCGCCACCCACATCCACAATCAGATAGCCTGGCTCATAGGCCATACGCTCCATATCAAAAGAAATGGCGGGGATATCCAGACTGGTATTGGCGTACATCGAAGCCGCTAGTGTAATGCCATGCTGATCGAACAGCGTCTGAAAATCTGCTGTCCGGAAATAGGGATTGACGATATCAAAATCCACTACGGTAACGGCTTCACCCGTCTCCGCCAGCCGTAGTGCCAGATTCACCGCCAGATTGGTTTTCCCGGAGCCATAATGCCCCGTAATAATGGTGATTTTTTTCATGATGACTCCTTTGCCTGCTGTTGTCTTTCGAGCACCTATGCGGTGCGCCTTTCAACTTGCCTGCATACAAATGCTATTATACCACAAATATTCGGAAAATGCAACAAAAAATTCATGCCAGAACAGGCAGAGAATTCTATGGTATATTCTATGCTGTATTTCGCAACGCTGCATTGCGTGTCAAGATGCCAAATCGTTGTTTATTGTCATTTTGCACAGTTTTTTTGCATGGATTTCATGCGGTTTCCCTGAAAAAGTGTAAAAAAAACTTGCACCCTGCGGGCAAATGTGGTATAATGAATGGACAAGCTGTTCGCATATCAGAACTTGTTCGTCATGCGCCTGCTGTGATGCGACCATGACGATGACAAAATAGAAAAGGAGATCTATGCCTATGAAACATCCCTTTGGTGCAATGGCACTCGTGATGAGCCTGCTGGTAGCGGCCTGTACTGGCTGCACCAGCATTGACAATGCGGACAACAGCCGCAGTGCCATTCAAATCACAGAAACCATCGGTGAAGAAACAGCCGCTCCGAAGGAAGCGACCACCGAAACCGATCCGACAGCGATAGATGCCGATGATACGGAATCAGAAACAAACAGTGGTGCATCCATTGCCGCAGAAGAAACCGCTCCCGCCAATACAACCGCTGTTGAAGATTCTGCATCGGAGACAAATCAGACGGACAGTGAGACGGCGCAGTGGATCGAGACAGCGTCAGCTATGTATGAGTCTGCTATTTCCGTCTATAATACATATCTCTGTTCCAGCGATGGCTTCACCTATGAAACAGATGAAAATTCCGTGGACGGATGGATGCACGTCACCAGTTGTGATACGCTGGAAGCAGCTGTCCAGCCGTACTTTGATGTGTTCGCCGTCTCTCAGCACAGTGGTGACCTTGACGGTCAGTTTCAGATGATTGATGACAAGCTGTACCGGCTCTGCGGTGACAGAGGGCTGGATATCACCTATGTATCCTCCGAAATCACCGCCCTGACCGACCGTACAGAGGACTGTCTCACCTTCACCGTTGTCAGCACCTACTGCGAACCCTACAATGGTTCCGAGGATGGCGTAACAACTGAACAGACCGATGTCTTTACGCTTGTGCTGGAAGATGGCCAGTGGAAGGTCGGAACATTTACAATGCCGTGTTAACCTGGAAAGGAAGTGTCATATCGAATGCTGTCAAAACGTCTTACTGCTTGGATAGCTGGAGCTTTGAGTGGTGTGCTGCTCTGCGGAATGCTGCCAGTACAGGCAGAAGAAACTGTGGAAACCATCACTTGGGAAAAAAGCGACGCACTCTACTTTGAAGTACGGGATGAATCGGGCAATGTCTCGGTACGCCCCTTGCCCGACAGTAAAATCACCGGACAAATTGCGGTTACCGTTCACGATGTTGCTGTACACGTGACCATTACCGGAATTTCCTCCGAGGGCACTTCTCTCTACTATGATGTAGATCTTGCACCGCAGGCAGATGTATCAGCTACTTGCTATATCTTCTTGCTAGACTATTCCGAGGTGCCGCTAGATCCCTCCCAGTTTGAAAACACCTATACGTCACCCTATCTCACTCAAGTTTATAACGCTGCCTATCAGATCACCATCTCGAACCCGGACAATAGCGTTCACACCTATACAGAATCTTCACTGGTCATCGCCGACCCACACGCAGAACCCACCATCACCGGCACAACACAATATGCCTATGACATTACAACCGCTACCGGAGACACTTATGCGGTTTCTGCTTCAGGTGCCGCTGCCGATGTCTCAGAAACCCGTGATCTCACAGTAACCCGCAATCTACAATTCCTCCAGCCTCCCTATACACTAGGGGATGTAGATGACAACCAGCAGATTAACACAACCGATGCATATCATGCGCTGCAAATATATGCCGGAGATTCAGCAGGCGTTACAGAAGATATAGATGGTATCCTGCGGGAGGCGGCCGATGTCAACAAAGACGGGCAAGTGAACACCACCGACGCCTTCTTTATTCTCTTATACTATGCCAATATTAGTGCAGGTCAAGATGTCACTTTGGATGATGTGGTAAATCAGCGTGCCTAACTGCATATGCATAAACTGCTTATGCATAATTATTTTATCCAATCCATAAGTAAATATCGACAATAGCCATGCAATACATGATGAATAATTTTTTGTAATATCCCATAACAACGATCCCCCTGATGCAATGCCTTTGGCACAGCAGACAGGGGGATTATTGTTCCTATTTCTCTATGAATGTTTTTGCGTCGTAATTATAAAACACTTGCATTACATACCGTTTTTACTCTGCACTGCCCTTTGTTCGGCTCTGTTTTAGCTGGGCGGCACGCAGGGTATTCTGCATTAGCATCGTAATGGTCATCGGCCCCACGCCGCCGGGTACAGGCGTGATATAGCTTGCCTTCGGTTCCACTGATGCATATGCCACATCGCCACAGAGCTTCCCATCCGCATCGCGGTTCATACCCACATCGATTACAACAGCGCCTTCTTTCACCATATCGGCGGTGATGAAATTTGCCTTGCCCACAGCACTGACGAGAATATCGGCCGAAGCGCATATCTCCGCCAGATTCCGAGTCTTGGAGTGGCAGATGGTTACTGTGGCATTGCGGTGCAGCAGGAGCATCGCCATGGGTTTGCCTACAATGTTGCTGCGCCCCACAACCACACAGTGCTTTCCGCTGATTTCCACACCGATGCTGTCAATCAGCTCCATCACACCCGCCGGCGTGCAGGGCAAAAAGTCATAATCGCCAATCATAATCTTACCCACATTGATGGGATGGAAGGCATCCACATCCTTTTCGGGGGCGATATTCTGAATCACCGTCTGGGGATCGATATGATCGGGCAGGGGCAGCTGTACGAGAATGCCATGCATCTTGTTATCTTTGTTCAGCACGCCAATCAGGTCGAGCAACTGTTCTTCCGTTGCGTTTTCGCTAAGCTTGTACTCCTGGGAGTGGAAGCCCACTTCCTCGCACGCCCTCTGCTTATTGCGCACATAAATCTGAGAAGCGGGGTCATTGCCCACTAAAATAACGGCCAGCCCGGGCTGAATGCCACTATCTTCCCGAAGGGTGGCAGCCTCTGCCTTGATTTTTGCCCGCAGTGCCTGGGATATCTCTTTCCCGGATATGATCTTACCCATAATTTGCTTACTCCTTTTCTAGTTCTTCTTCTGGATCTGATGCGACTGTATCACCCGACACATCGGAAGGCATTTCTTTCTCAGATTCTGTCTGTATATCTACTGCTTTTTCAACAGCTGTATCCTCTGTCTCCCTCTCTCCATCCGGTGCTTCGTCTGCCACCGGGGCTTCTTCTGTGGAAGATGCCGGTTCTGCTTCAGATACCTCCATGTCCATTTCCGCAGATGTTTCTGCCATCGTATCCTTCGGTGCCTTGCCTGCATATGCCATCAGCTGCTTGGATTCCTCCGTGTCCTTGTACAGGCGATAGTCGCTTCCCATACGTTTCACACGGCTTAGGAAAACTGCCTGGAGAATGATAGACGTTGCCACGCAGAGGATCGCCAGAAGCTGGGATATGCGAACATTGCCGATGACCAAGCTATCGGTACGCAGTCCCTCCACAAAGGCGCGCTCTAGTCCATACCAGCCAATATAAATCAAGAAAATCTGACCATCAAACTTCCGGATTTTCTTGGCGAACAGTGCCAGCAATACAAAGCCTAGCAGGCACCAAAGCGACTCATAGAGAAAGCATGGGTGTACTGGCAGAGACGGGTCGAGTTCGGTGCCAAAATTGGCGTAATAGGTCGTGTTGGGATACTGATTGGTAATCCATTCTTGAATTCTGCCGCCAGACATCCCAAAGAGACTGGTGGTATTGCATCCGAACGCCTCCTGGTTAAAGAAATTGCCCCATCTGCCGATGCCTTGCCCCAGCAAAAAACCAATGCCTGCGATATCCAACAGGGGCAGGATACGCACTTTGCGCAGCTTTGCCACCAGACAGCCAACCGCCAATGCGCCGATGATGCCGCCATAAATAGCGAGCCCGCCTTCCCGAAGATTAAAGATGCTCTTCCAATCTCCGGCGTAGTTATCCCACTCCATCAACACATAGTAAGCACGAGCACCGATGATACCGCCCACAATGCCGCCGATGACGGCATCAATCACTCGGTCGGGGTTCAGACCATACTTTTTTACCTGGGTGAAGGCGTATGCCATCGCCAGCACTAGCCCAAGTGTGATAAGAATACCATACCACTGAATCGAGAAATCACCGATGGTAAAGGCTGTGCTGTCCACGTGTAACTCAATGCCCAACCGCGGAAAAACGATCTCATTATAATCCAGTGTACCAACTGTTTGTGTAGCCATATACTATGTTTCCGGAACCAGATCTGGTTCCGTCCTCCTTCTTATGCATTTGCCGGTGCGATGATAGAAAGGGTGTTCCGGCGCACATCCACTTCCTGCTGTAAAAACCGTATGCAATCCTCAACGGTCAGTTCCGACAACACCCGCATCGGGTCAAACAGTCCATAGCCTGCCATATGGGCAGACGCCATTGTCTCCGTCACAGCAGACACATTGTTCAACCCCCGCACCAGTCCACCATAGGTCTTTTTGCGGCACGCTTCAAAAGCAGCTGCATCTAGTCCGTTCTGCTGTGCCTGCACAATCGCTTCCAACAGTTTATCCCGCACCGCCCGGGCATCTGCCGACTCGCCAGAGAGAATCAGCGTGAAAAATCCATCGCCATCAAAGACCTCCGTGGAGAAGGTATCGTTGATGAAATTTTCCTGCATCATGGTCTGATACAGTGGCGAAGCATCGCCAAACAGCACCTGAAGGGCCACATGGGCGGTGATTCTCGCCCGCAATCGTTCCAGCCCGGACTTCGGGGCGCATTTCAGTCCCAGATTGAACAGCGGCTGAGCCACCGCCGCCGTCTCGATCGTCTCCGAACGAACGATGTCCAGTGTCTCCTCCGGAAAAACCGTCTCTAGCTTCTGGTCCTCACACGGTTTCAGTAGACGATCGGCCACTTCCAGCACCTGTTCCACCGTACAGTTGCCCGCCACGGCCAGCACCATATTGTGCAGGTTGTAGAATGTGCGGTAGCAGCGATAGAGCAGTTCATCCGTAATTTTTGCAATGCTCTCAATCGTACCAGCAATATCAATGCGCACGGGGTGTTTCTGATACAGCCCACAAAGCATATTGAACAGCACCCGCCACTCTGGGTCATCATCGCACATCCGAATCTCCTGGCCGATAATACCCTGTTCCTTCGCCACACTCTCTGGCGTAAAGTAGGGGGACTGGACAAATGAAAGCAAAATTTCCAGTGACTCCGTGAAGTGATCGGAACAGCTAAAGAAATAGCAGGTTCGATCAAACGAAGTATAGGCATTCGCATTCGCACCCGTTTTGGCGTACAAATCGAACACATCGCAGTCCTCATTCTCAAATAGCTTATGCTCCAAAAAGTGCGCAATGCCCTCCGGCACTGTACAGTAATCTGCATCGGCCGCCGTCTTAAACTGGGTGTTGATGGAACCATACTTGGTGCCAAAGAGTGCCTGGGTCGTGCTAAATCCTTCCATCTCACACACCAGAATATCCAGCCCGCTTTTGTGGCGAATATGCGTATAGACATCGCCCGTTTGGGGAGATCGAATCACAGTCTTAGTCGTTTCCATGGGTCTGCACCTCCTGTTCCATGGGTTTCATCAAATAAATCGAATCCAGCTGCATGGAGCGTGCCGCCGCAATCACTTGTTCCCGTGTCACTTGCTGATAGCACTGCTCCTCCTCTTCCGGCGTATGGTCAGTCCCGTATACCATCTGGCCAATATGCCATTCCATGTGTGAAACAGGGGTATCGCCGATTCCGTGGAGCGTATCGTGTATGCTCATCTGTGCGCTCGACCACTCTTCATCCGAAATCTCTCCTCGGCAGAGCGCTTCCAGCTGTGCCAGAATGGCAGCTTTTGCCGTCTCAATGTTCTCCGCTTCAATACCGCTGTCCACCAGCAAAAGCTGTTTGCTCGTCACAAAGCTGGCGGCACAGTAGTAGCAGAGGCTCATCTTTTCCCGGACATTGGCAAACAGCTTGGCACTCGGCGTACCGCCCAGCAGAAGCGTCATCATCTTCAGCGCATAGCGATCGGTGTGATCTGTTTTCCAACCCAATACCATCTTGCATTGGTTAACTGGCAGAGATTCCTCCACTGTCTCCGGCACCTTTTTACAGGGACTCGGTGCATGGAAATCAAACGCCGCTGGGCAGCGATTCGGAATAGCAGCAAAGATCGCTCGCACCATATCCGCCAGCCCCGGCTGTGTCTCCGGGCCCACAAAATAGACTTCTGTCCGTGCCGTTTGCAGGAGTTTCTGGAACGCCGTATACGTGTTTTCGGGGGTCAGCGCTTCCGCCTGTGCTCGGCCGCCATAGGCAGAGATTGCCGCAGGCTCGCCCTGGAATGCTGTCTGATACATCCGCTGGATGGCATAGCGGCGTTTTTCATTGATTTCCGCATCGATGCTGTCGAGCAAATTTTTATGCTCTATTTGAAAAATGGTTGCATCATAGGCACCGTCTGTCACATTCGGGCGACAGATGCAGTCCTGGAAAATCGCCAGCAGTTGCGCAAAAATCGCCTCGCCCGAAATCGCATACTTGTCCGTAATGCAGGAAGCATGAAGCGAGATGCATTGAATATCACCCATTCTGGAAATGGTGCAGTTCAGTTGCGCTCCATATAGCAAATGCAGCTTTTGACGCATCTCCGTCTGAGAACGGTATACGCCATTGCTGGCAGCCGTCAACATCCCCGCCAGTGCAAAGGCAGGCGCATCCACTGTAGACAGCGGCACAAACCAGCGTATAAGGATGGTATTGGTCTTGAACTTTGGGTCGAGAATTTCCGTCAGTGCGACGGCATCGCCCAGCGGCGTTCGTTTCGATCGAATGGTCATAACATCGTCCTTTCCTGGCAGAAGCGGCTGGGCTCTACTGCTACCGGCACAAATGTCCGGCATTCCGCATATAGAGACCCGCTTCCGCCGATATTTCTCTGGCAGCACCACACCGCTGCCCCATAAGAGCCTGTTTCGTATCTTGACGTGCGGAGATTTTCGAGAGCATTTTCGCGGGATTCAAGGCAAAAATCCGCTAGGTGCGGCTTTCGCCTGGCAAGAATTTTTCACGCAGAAACCAGCAAAATGCACCGAAAAAAAGATGCGTGCGGAGAGATACGAAACAAGCTCAAAAAGCCTGCCCACGCCGCTGTCCTACGACAGCCCCGGGCATCACGTATCTATTATACCACAATTCTTTGGAAATTGCTATGGCTTTCACCAAATTCTCAGAATATTTTTCCGCAAATTCTGCGAAATATCCCAGCCATTCATAAATTGTTGTTGAAAATAAAATGAATTTTTAGTATAATAACTAGTAGTAGCAAAAACCAGCCTACGGCAGGCAGAAGGAGCGAATAGCGTATGAAAACAATTTGGGTAAAGGCGAGCCAGTCCTATCCCATCTGGATCGAACGAGGACTATTGGCACAGTGCGGCCATCTTTTGCGGCAAACGGCGGCCGGCGCAGAAAAGGCGGCTGTCATCACTGATGACACCGTAAACAGCCTCTATGGGGATACCGTGGTGCACGCCCTTGAAGAAAGCGGCTATACCGTATATCGATTCGTATTCCCCCATGGTGAGTCATCCAAGTGCAGTGCAACGCTAAACGACATCTACAACTTTTTGTGCGAACACCAAATGACCCGCACGGACTGTCTGGTGGCACTGGGCGGCGGCGTAGTAGGCGATATCACGGGCTTTGCGGCGGCGACATACCTCCGGGGTATGGCATACCTCCAGATACCTACCACGCTCCTGGCACAGGTGGATTCCTCCGTGGGTGGAAAGACTGCCATCGATTTGCCTGGCGGCAAGAATCTGGTCGGTGCCTTCAAACAGCCCATCGCAGTTCTCTGTGACCCAGACACACTCCAAACACTCCCGGAAGTATTTCTAGCGGATGGCATGGGGGAGGTCATCAAATATGGCATGATTCGAGATGCCGCCCTCTTTGAAAAACTGGAACAATATACCCTCGACACCATCCAAAACGGCATAGAAGATATCATTGCTACCTGTATCGACATCAAGCGGGATGTTGTGGAGCACGATGAATTTGACACAGGCGAGCGAATGATCCTAAACTTTGGTCACACGCTCGGTCACGCCATCGAAAGCTATTATCACTATGAGACATACACCCATGGCAGTGCCGTAGCCGCTGGTATGTGCATAATGACGCAAAGAACCAGCACACCGGAGGTCTATGAACGACTGTGCCGATGCGTCCATGCATACCACCTCCCCACCCAAACCGAAGCATCGATACACGAGCTTGTACCACTGTGCGGCAACGACAAAAAACGAGCCAGCAAAGCACTGCGGTTCATCGTTTGCGAAACCATCGGCAAGGCAGAGATTCGTTCGATGCCCTTTGACGCATTTGCCAGCTGGATGGAGGGGGGGCAAGCATGAATATACAGATTACCCCCACAAAACTGCACGGCACCGTACGGGTACCCGCCTCCAAGAGCATGGCACACCGGATGCTGATTTGCGCTGCACTAGCACCAGGCGTATCGGTAATCTCCGGCGTAGACCTCTCACGAGATATTACGGCGACGATGGATGTGCTGCGTGCCTTTGGCGCATCCTTTGTCCAGTCAGAAAGCACCATTACCGTGACCGGCATTGATCGACAAAAGCTGCCCAGTCAGGCAGTGGCGAACTGCTGTGAAAGTGGATCGACCCTGCGATTCCTCATCCCCGTAGCAGCGGCACTCGGCATTCCCACCACCTTCTACGGGGAAGGCAGACTGCCCGAACGCCCCATCACCGCCTATCTGCGAGAACTTCCCCCAAAAGGCGTAACGATGCATTATGAAAATACCTTGCCGTTCTCCCTCGAAGGACAGATGCAGGCAGGGCAGTACTGCCTCGAAGGCAACGTTTCCTCCCAGTATGTATCGGGACTGCTGTTTGCTCTGCCACTGCTCAAGGGAGATTCAGACATAAAAATATGCTCGCGGCTCGAATCAAAGCCCTATGTCGATCTGACCATCGCCTGTCTGCGGCAATTTGGCATAGCCATTGAAGAAACGGACGCTGGCTATCATATCCCGGGCGGACAGGTTTTTTGCCCTTGCGATGCAGCAGTGGAGGGTGACTATTCCCAAGCGGCATTTTTCTATGTCGCCAACACGCTGGGTAGCAGCATCACACTCACCAATCTGAACCCGGAAAGTGTGCAGGGAGACAAAAAGATTGTTGAAATCACTACACAAATGTGTTATAATCAAAAAGAGGGAAAACCGGCCTGCTTTTCAGTGGATGCATCGGATATTCCGGATCTTGTGCCCATTCTGGCGGTACTTGCCACCTTTGGGACAGCACGTTCTATTATCACAGGGGCGCATCGGCTTATCATCAAAGAAAGCGACCGACTGGCCTCTACAGCGGATATGTTGAACCGTCTAGGCGGAAAGGTGACTGCCACGGCGGATGGGCTGGAAATCGAACCAGTATCGCAGCTGCACGGCGGCACAGTAGATAGCTGTGGTGACCATCGCATTGCCATGTGCGCCGCCATCGCTGCTACCCGCTGTACCAGCCCTGTCACCATTCTCCATGGAGAATGCGTGGAAAAATCTTATCCGCACTTTTATAAAGACTATCACCAATTAGGAGGAATGGCTCATGTCATCGTTTTGGAGTCGTAACATCTCTATCTCCATCTTCGGAGAATCCCACGGGCCGGCAATCGGCGTGGTGATTGACAACCTGCCCCCCGGCGAATATATTGACCTGGAAAAGCTGCGTCAATTTATGGCACGCCGTGCCCCCAAAAAGGATGGCACAACCACACCTCGGGGCGAAAAGGATCTGCCTCAGATTATGTCCGGCCTGCTTAACGACCGCACCACTGGTGTGCCACTATGCGCTTTCATTCAGAATACGGACACACGTTCCAAAGACTATAGCAACCTCTCCCGCCTACCGCGTCCTGGCCATGCGGACTATACAGGTGCTATGCGCTATCGAGGGTTCAATGACATTCGAGGCGGTGGGCATTTTTCCGGGCGGCTCACCGCACCACTTTGCTTTGTCGGTGCCATCTGTGGACAAATCCTCGAACGGCGGGGCATTTACACTGGTGCCCATGTTGCCGCCATCCACGGCATTCATGACGATATGTTCAGTCACACCAAGGTGACGAAGGAGGACATTCTCGCTGTACGAGCGAAGGAATTCCCCGTCATCAACGATACGCAGGGCGAAAAAATGCGGGAGGATATCCGCAATGCCCGCCATGGCGGCGAATCGCTGGGTGGCCTTATCGAATGTGCCACGGTCAATGTACCAGCTGGCATCGGCTCCCCGATGTTTGAGGGACTGGAAAATACCATCGCGCAACTGGTATTTGGCGTGCCGGCGGTAAAGGGCATTGAATTCGGCGCCGGTTTTGAGGTGGCAGAAATGGTCGGCAGTCAGAACAATGACCCATTCTATATCGATGAAAATGGCCACGTCCGCACCAAAACTAACAATCATGGCGGCATTCTCGGCGGCATTTCTTCGGGAATGCCCATCACTCTACAGGTAGCGGTGAAACCCACCTCTTCCATTGCCAAAAAGCAGGAAACTGTGGACTTCCGTGCAAAGACCAATGAAGTGCTACAGATTCATGGTCGCCACGATCCGTGTATCGTCCCTCGTGCAGTACCCTGTGTAGAGTCGGCAGTCAATATTGCTCTGCTGTCCCATATGCTGGACTACCCCAACTTCTGCTAAAGCGCAGTCCAGCAAAATTTGACCCGATGAGAGGTGGATGTTTTGCAGGAAGAAAATTTGTTGAAGATGGCAAAAATGGCTACACCGCCCATTATGGACTCCCATACGGCGAACATCTTGATTTGCTATCTGCTATATAAAATCGACAAGCCCGTCCGCACATCGCACCTATACGACATTGCGGTAGGGAACGATATCATCAACTATTTTACCTATCAGGAATCCATCGCCTATCTACTGGCACATCATTCACTCACTGTTACCCAGCGTAGGGATGGCGTGGAATACTATACCCTTACCGAAACGGGCGTGCGCACTGCGAAGGAATTGCGCAACTACGTGGGAAAAGCCTATCGGGACAAGCTCGTTTCGGCGGCACTGCGCTATTTTGCGCGTATCAAGCGGGAGAGCGAAGTGAAAATCGACTACATCCCTCTAAAAAAAGGATACTATGTCCACGTACGCTGCCTGGATGTTGGCGATGACTTGCTGGATATGAAGCTCTATGCGCCCGACTATACTCAAGCAAAATTTCTTGGAGAGCAGATTATGCTCAATCCAGCAGGCTTTTATGGTAAAATTCTCGATGCGGCGTTCTATAATCAGGAAATGCCCCTTGATTTACAGGATAACTGAATCATATCTTCAATAATAAAAAACATCTGTTCTTTCCATATATGTGGAAGAACAGATGTTTTTTGGCTAATTTTTCATGCGTTGTGAATAGAGCAGAAAAAAGGCCTGCCGCATGGTGCGGACAGACCTTTTTTTATTGTCTTGAAATATATCCCAAAATTATTCCTTAACACCGCCGAGGGCTACACCTGCAACAATGAAACGGGACAAAATCAGATAGATAACGATAATCGGGATAACAGAGAGGGCTACGGCCGCATACTGTGCACCCAGATCCGGGTGTTTATCCTGGCCGAGTACACTCTGGATCATGATCGGCATCGTAAAACGCTTTTCATCCGATACGATGATCATATTCTGTGTATAGATGTTGTTCCAGTTATGCACGAAAGCAAAGATCGCCTGTACAGCAATCGCCGGCTTACACATTGGAATGGCAATCGTTAGGAATGTACGGAACTCACCGCTTCCATCGATCCGCGCCGCTTCTACAATGTCGAGCGGGAACGAAGACTTCATATACTGACGCATATAGAATACGATCGCCGGCGCAGCAATTGCCGGAATAATCAGCGGAATATAGCTGTTTGCCAGACCCAAGGTGCCTACCATGAACCGTACAAAACCGGTGGAAGTTACCTGGATCGGAATCATCATAACCGCCAAAATAAATGTATATGCACCATCACGAATTTTAAAATCGTATACAGTCAAACCATACGAAGTCAATGCAGAGAAAAATACCGTCAAAATCGTGGAACAACCTGCAATAATCAGAGAGTTCAGATATCCACGCCAAACATTAAAGTTTGGAGACTGCGGAAATTCACCGCCGGCAATATTTTTAACATTTTCCAGGAAATTACTTCCAAACCAGAATTGCAGCGGCTGAGAACGCAGTTCGGAGTCTGCATGTGTTGCGTTCATTACCATGATGTACAGTGGCACTAAACAAATCAATGCCAGTAAAACGCACACAATAAAGCACCCAGCCGATTTCATTCTCTGCACGAAGATATAATTGTCCTTTACGCCTACATTTTCCATTATGCGTCCAGACCTCCATTCTTCGCCATTTTCAGCTGTGCCTTATATTCTTTAACCAAAGCCTTACGTTCTTTCTTCTTCCGGTATTCGTCCTCATCCCGGTTCATACGGAATACGATCAGACCCAATGCTGCCGTAATAATAAACAGGATAACCGATGCCGCACCGGCAATACCGTTATCCGGTGTATGGATCTTTTCGCCCACACGGAACTGTTCATACACAAATACCGCAACGGTACGCAGATGGTCATTGATTTTGCCCCGCGCAGTGTGATACAAATAGGGAATATCAAACATCTGCAAACCACCGATCATAGATGTGATCAGTGTATAAACAACCATTGGACGCAGTAACGGGAGAGTAATCTTCCGCAATACCTGGCCACTGGTGGCACCATCAATCGCAGCTGCCTCAAACAGAGACGGATTGATGCCCATAATGCCTGACATCATCATGATCATCGTGTTGCCAAACCACATCCATGTTTGAATAAACATAACAATTCCGCGGCTCCATGCAGCAGACGATTCAAATGCATATGCACTATCGCCATTCAGCAAAAGCAACGTATTAATTGCGGACAGCTGGCTGTTCGAAATGAAGCGCATGAACAAAGCTGCAACAGATACCGCAGTGATAATGTTCGGCAAGTACATGACAACTTTAAAGAAGCCCACACCCGGAATATGCAACTTCGAGTCAGTGAACCAAACGGCCAAGAGCAACGACAGCAAAATCTGGGGAATAAAGTTGCCAACCCACAGGATCACTGTATTCTTAAATGAAGTGAAAAACAGCGATTGTAATGCGCCAGCTCTACGGCCCATGCCTTCGCCTTCGCCAAACAAAATGATAGAATAGTTATCAAATCCGACGAATTGTCCAGCATCGCCAGCATTTCCCTGAAAACTCAAGATAAACGTCTGGATCAAAGGCCAAATCTGGAAGAAGCAATACACGAGAAAGAACGGGGCAATGAACATATAGCCATACTTAGCGTAGCTGATCGATTTAATTCGACGTTGTGCAGCTGATGCCATTTGCACACACCCTTTCAAAAATTCAATAGAATAGTAAGAGAGTAACATACGCCTATAGGACACAATAGTCCCATAGGCTGTACGTTAACTAATATTTGTCAGATGTTGTATCTGATCTTATTCAACCGTGATGTCTGTAATGTCAGAAGCTACTGCATCCAGGAATGCATCCATGCACTCTTCTTCAGAAGAAGTTACACCGTTGCAGTAATCCAAAACTGCGTTGCTCAGATCGGTGTTGATGGTTGCATCATACTGTGTAGCAATGCTCATGTCGATCTTGTCAGCAGAGTCAAACAGGATCTGGAACTGATCCTGACCGCCAAACAGCGGATTGCTGTTGGTGCCAGCATCAACAGTTGCAGACATTACGCCTCTGTTGTTTACGAAGTCACCACGAGCGTCTACATATGCCTGCATTGCATCTGCATCGCAAGTCATGGTGTAGATGAACTGACCAGCCTCAGTTGCGTTATCAGTCTCCGGATATACGCAGATCCATGTGCCGCCCCAGAACCAAGAAGTCGGGCCTTCGCACAGTGCATACTTACCGTATGTAGAGCCGCCTTCGCCGCCCTGTGCCTGCTCCAGAGAACCACCGGCTGCGATTGCCCATGTCGGGAAGAAGAAGCCCATGGTCTTGTTCGCCTGTGCACCATCAGACTGACCCTGCGGGAGCCAGTCATCTGTCCACTGGGTTGCACCCGAAATGTAACCAGCGTCAAAGTTGGTCTTTGCCATGGAGATGAAATCGCCTACAGAAGACGGATCCAGTGTACCATCGTTTACCCACGACTTTGTTCTGTTACCATTGGAGTATGCTCTCCATACGCCACCGAGAGAGTCAGCCATAGCAGTTACGCCACCAGACTGCTCATAAACAGTAGCAGCAGTTGCCCAGAAGTCATCCCAGCTGCCGATCATAGCCTGCATTTCTTCCGGTGTGGTTACACCCAGATACTGCTCAGCCAGATCCGCTCTGTATGCATAGCCGCCTGCAGCTGCCTGCCAGGAAGCACCCTTCAGCACACCGTTTACATCTGTACCCATGGATACAGTGTACCCATAAGCATTCGCATACATATCCTCAGTGATACCTACTGCGGACAGCGGAGCGGAATACTCATCATTGTTCTGATAAGCCATGTTCCAGTCAGCGTCGCAGAAGTACAAGTCAACGTCATCACCCGACAGGAATACCTGTGCATACTGCTCATTTGCAGTTGTACCGTCGCTACCTACGTTCTTGTAAACCATTTTGCTAGCATCCATGCCAGTTGCATCTGCAACAACGTCATACATATAGTTCAGGTCATCTTCTGTCCAGCACAGGATAGTCAGTGCGTCGCCGCCATCGCCCAGGCTGCCATCCGGTGCGCCCAGCTCCGGAATTTCAACGTTTGTGTAGCCAGAAGAAGAGTCAACGGAAGATTCCTCTTCGCTGCTCTCTTCGCTATCATCTGCTACACTCTCTTCGCTGCTCTCTCCTGCAGCAGAGCTTTCTGCCTCGCTAGTAGAAGAGCTGGATTCCTCACCACAACCAACAAATGCTGTAGCAGTCATTGCCAGTGCAGCCATCAATGCCAGTGTTCTTTTCAACTTGTTCATTGGATTTTTCCTCCTTAAATATATATATTATACTGCCATATTACAAAGAGAACACAGCAATATAATAATCCATAATCAATGTGCGACCCGAAAGGATATCCGCCTCAAAAGCACTCCGTTCTGTCAGCACTCCGGCCAATCCATGAGACACTTTCCGAGAGTTCTCATATGATATGCTTACTATACAACAATTCGAAACAATTGTCAATGGCGAAAACCGTTCTTTCATTTTTTTCATGGGTTATGCACAACTTTTCAAACGATTTCTTGTGCAACTTGTCCGTAATCCTACGATTTTTTTGGGAAAGTTACAAAATGGTTAAAAAGACGTTTTCGTCCCTTGTTGCTTTATGAGCCAACTTGCAGATAATCCCGAATTTCCAGGAAAAGCGCATCCGTCATATGTTCCAGATAGAGTACTTCGTAAACTGAACTGTAGTACTGATACTTGATGCGAAAGCTCACCATTTCCTGCGCCAATGTCTCATCCACGCCCGGCAAAAGCATAAATTCTTCCGCCGTTGCCGTGTTCAGATCAAGTATCGGAATCTCCGTCGATTCTGGCGGGAAAGTCTCCACCGATGCAGGCGCTTCGGGGACAGGTGTTTCTGCCATGAGGACTTCCTCCTCTGGCAAGAAAATTTCTGCTTGCGCAGACGGCTGTGTCTCTGCTGCCAACAGCACCTCATTTTCTATATAGAGGTAGTCATAACAGTCCGCCAAAGTTGCTTCGCCAATACCTTCTATTTCGAGCAACTGTTCCCGATTTATAAATCCACCGATGGCTGTGCGATATGCCACAATTCGTTCTGCCAGCACCATTCCGATGCCGGGAAGCTGTTCCAACTCCGCCGGAGATGCGGCATTCAGATCGAGTGGAAATGTCACAGCTTGGGCAGTTGTAGAGATCATCGTCGTTGTAAGCTCAGTAGTAACAGATGATGTATAGGTGAAAGCTGCGGTGCTGCTTGGTAGCATACCATCTGGAGAAACTGTTGTTGACACTGCCGTTGCAGTAATGGTGATCTCCACAGAACTGGGCCCCGCCACAGATTGTTTCGCAGTGTGCATCTGCTGGGATACCTGCCACGCAACTATGGCCGCCGCTCCAACAGCGGTCACCCCGCCAACCACCATGCGCAGCAAACGGATATTTTTGACTCTCATAACCGTCCCCACGCACCATCTGTCACCTTATCATATATTTTATCACATCTTTCACAAATCTGCAAGTGATTTTTTGCATTTTTTTGATTTTTCATGCTTTTTCAATGTTTTTTTAGCATATTCGGCATTTTACTTTCATTATTTTTGCGCTGCATCCAAATGACACAGGATTCACGGGCAATGGAAAATCCGGAAATAATCGGAAATATCAGACACGTGCTACGCCAGTGTCCTTTGCCGCCTGTGCCACAGCAACCGCTACAGCGGCAGCCACGCCTTCTTCCAGCGGGCTGGGAATGATATAATCTGCCGCCAATTTGTCCGCCGGAACAAAGTCCGCAATGGCTTTTGCAGCAGCAATCTTCATAGCATCGTTGATATCGCTGGCACGCACATCAAGTGCACCGCGGAAAATGCCTGGAAATGCCAACACATTGTTGATCTGATTCGGGAAGTCGCTTCTGCCCGTACCCATAACAGCCGCACCGGCTGCAAGCGCTTCTTCCGGCATAATCTCCGGGGTAGGATTTGCCATCGCAAAGATAATAGGATCCTTTGCCATAGACCGCACCATTTCTGCTGTCACACAGCCCGGTGCTGAAACGCCGATGAACACGTCAGCCCCCACCAACATTTCTGCCAGTGTACCCGCCTTGCGGCCGCTATTGGTGATTTTCGCCATTTCCTCCTTTTCGGGATTCAGATAATCGCGTCCTTCATAAATGGCACCGTGACGGTCACACAAGATGACATGGTGCGGATCGAGACCCATCGCAATCAGCAGCTTGATGATAGCGATACCCGCCGCCCCTGCACCGCTGGTAACCACTTGAATCTGGTGAATGTCTTTGCCGGTCAATTTCAGCGCATTCAACATAGCGGCCAGTGTTACCACAGCGGTGCCATGCTGATCATCGTGGAAAATCGGGATACCGCAGCATTCCTTCAGGCGACTCTCAATCTCAAAGCAGCGCGGCGCGGAGATATCTTCCAGGTTCACGCCGCCAAAGCTGCCCGCCAGCAGGCGTACCGTCTCCACGATTTCATCCACATTTTTCGAGCGTACACACAGTGGGATGGCATCCACATTACCGAAACGCTTAAACAGGGCACACTTACCCTCCATCACTGGCATACCTGCCTCCGGACCGATATCTCCCAAACCCAATACGGCAGTCCCATCGGTGATGACAGCCACCAGGTTGCCCCGGCGAGTCAAGTCATAACTCTTTGAAACATCCTTTTGAATCTCCAAACACGGCTGGGCAACGCCCGGCGTATAGGCCAGGGAGAGATCGTCCGCGGTTTCCAGCGGCGCACGCAGGGTCACTTCAATTTTCCCCTGCCATTCCTTGTGCAGTCTCAGGGATTCTGCTGCGTAATCCATAGTACATGATTCCTTTCTGTTGCAGCCCATACACCTTCCGCTTGGGTACGGCTGCTAGATTTCCTTTGTGCGATGTTACCTTAGCACATATTTCGTATTTTTCGGCACTTTTCGCCATTTTTTTGCGCAAAGCATTCTCGCCGAAAATCTACGCACGCCAAGTTACACGAAAATGCACGTTTTCGACAACTCCGCACACAATAACTGTG
>CASDUD010000149.1 GCA_949283725.1 uncultured Ruminococcus sp. | reverse complement strand
GTGCAAAGCAACGATTCAGTTCCTGTACAAACCAGGTCATCCCATGAAAATCCCACGCATCCCGATTGCCAAGCAAGCGGGTCGATGGAAATTCAAAGTTGTTTTGCAAAATAGGACAGTGGTATGTCATCTGCAAGTGTTCCCACATCTGCTCGAAGTGCTGCCACTGTCGATCCAAAGCAGCATTTACCGTTTCTCTGGAAGCAGTGATAGGTAGCGGTGCTTCGGTAATGTTACGTAGGGTAGTGTGGATGATAACTATATCCGGCTGAAATGCCAATAGTTCGGGTGGATCAAACATGGCATCCTGCCAGTATTGCGCATACTCAGATTGATAAAAGATGGGCTCTATGCCGATGTCCAGCAAGAAAAGTTCCAGCTGTGCCACAATATCATTCGTTGTTGATCCGCCTAGAACAGCAATTTTTTTCGGTGTACGCTGGACAGACTCTTCCAGCAGTTGGCGTCGAATTTTTTTACGCTTTTGCAGCAAAAATCGACTGTCAAAAGGGTATTGTAATTCTTTCATCTGTCAAACCTCATTTATTGTGTACGGATGGTCTCCAGATAGGTGCTATTTGTGCCGGTGGCACTAAAGGTATTCATGGCAAAAAGCACATCAGTTGCTCCCACTTGTTTCATAAAATCGACGGCGTTCAATTCAAAATAACGCATATCAATGACATAAATTTCGGAAAATGATTGAGTTAGATAGGGGACAAGGGCGTTGCCATAGCTGTCCTTAACAATTACTAGTGTGCGGTCGTTGGAGACATCCGTGGTTACGTGGGTGATTTTTTCATCGCCGCCCATAAAAACTAGATACCAGCTGACAGGTTCCACATTGTCTAGTGAAATCAGCAAGTTGCCCTCTCGTTCATTGGTGAAGTTCGTGTCGTAGTAGTGTGTAGTGTATGTATTGCGGGGACTATAATAAGTGAAATCCTCCGGATTTTCCTGAAGAACAGCACTCTTCGTAAAAGTGTACATACTGCCCAGATAGCCGGACAGCGTAGTTCTAGTGTAGCTTCGCAGTGATGCAAATGGAACGTCTGCCGTTTCAGCAAATGCTTCTGCTGCATAGTATGCCCCCAGAGGTGTCCAGTGGTGATCTGTACGCGCATAGATGTCTTCGTCTTGATGCGCTTCCAGCGCGGAATAGGCATCCACCGCTAGAACATCCTGCAACGCTTCTCCAATATGTTCAATATTTTCGATTTCGCTGCCAGTGTATCCTGCATAGGAATCTGGTAGATAGAAGGAAACAGCAGTTGGTGCCACAAGGGAGTACACTTGGACGTTTTCACCCAGTGCCTGTTTGTACGCATTCAAACAGGCAGCATATGCTTCGCCTCGGGAAAAGCTGCCGCCATAGACGCTGATGGCGCGCTTGTCTACCAGAACAATGCCATCTCCGATGTCCACGGGTTCCGCCTCCGGTTCTGATGTGGTTGTTACGGTTGGCAAAGTGGAAACAGCAGTTGTGCTTGTATTTGTATTCGTTTCAGTAGCGACGGGGACGGTTGTGGTAACGGCCGCCGCTTCTGCATCCAGTTGTGCATTTTGTGCATCTTCTACCGGAAGGATCTGCGAAACATTCCCATAGAACTGCACCTGCTCTTCACCTTGCAGCCCTTGCAGACTTTCCAACTGACTGATTAGCCGTTTAAAGGTGCTACGTCCTGGTACGGTATCTTCATAGTACGTAATCCAATCGGCGATATAAGTACCATTTGCAAAGCTGTCCCAGGAAAAACTGGGTATTGTCGCAAGCTTGCGATTTTCCTCTGCTGATTCCGTAGGGCGTGTGCCTACCAGAAAAAAGATAGATCCGGCAAAGAGAACGGTGCCGATGGAAAAAATACGCAAAACAGCTCCGATGCGGTTGGTGATGAGAAGTTGTCGCCGCAGCTTTCGTCGCGCCTGCCGAGCTTTTTTTAGTTCCGGGTCAGTTTCTTTCTCTTTACCATTTTTCTTTTCATCGGCAGGGGAGGACACCATTTCTATCACAGGCGGCATGGTTTTTTCCGGTGTGTCGGATATGGGATTAGAGATGACATCGTCTATTTGATCGGAAGGGATAGATGTTGCTTGTGATGATGGATTGGCAGTGGCATGACGCATTTCTCGCAACTGGTCTGCGGCCTGCTGCGCCGATTGAAATTTTTCTTCTAGTGCCGCATCCAAATCAAAGGATGCTGTAGGTTCTTCCTTTTTCGGGGACATATGTAGATGACTCCTTTCTTAGAGCCGGTTCTTTACTCAAAAATTGGTGTATAGAAATGGCATATTCGTGGCATCCACCATCAGAACACCGCTGACAATTAAAATGCAGGTGGCAAGCACCGTGCCCACCACGGAAAAGGTGAGGTTGGCGGCAGGATTTTTTGCCATCCATTTTTTTGGAATTTCTAAAAGCGGGAAACAGCCAAGAAGTGCCGCCAGCAGCAGGAAGAGGTTGTTCTGTACCGAGGTGATCAGTACTGCATCCACTAGACCTGTGCCGTTTTGGCCACCCATAGCAAGAAACAAGTCGCCCAGCTGGGTTAAACTCTCAGTGCAGTAGAAGATACCGAACCCTACAATCAAAATCACTTTATTGCAGAGATGTCGAATAATGGCAGGAATCTTTTTCATGCCTTTTTTGCCGATACCCATTTCCATTAGGATGAACAATCCATAGTAAATGCCCCAGATGATATAATTCCAGCTGGCACCATGCCAGAGTCCGGTGCAGAACCATACCAACAGTAGCCCACCGATTTTTCGGCGCTTGCCGAAAATTGGCACATACAATAGATAATCTCGAAAGAATGTACCAAGAGAAATATGCCACCGTTGCCAGAATTCTGTGATATTTCGACACATAAAGGGGTGACGGAAGTTTTCTTCCAGCCGGAATCCAAATACACGGGCGATGCCGATCGCCATATCGGAATAGCCGGAAAAATCGAAGTACATTTGCAGCGCATAAACGGCGACACCGTACCATACACCAAGGGTACTTTGTGTTGTAAAGCCATTTCCCAGAAACTGTTCCACGATGGCGGCCAGATGGTCAGCTAGAATGACTTTTTTGCCAAGCCCCACAGCGATTCGGCTGAAACCAATGCTGATATCGTCAGCAGAAATGGTGCGGTGGTGCAGATCCGCCCGCATGGTTTCATATCGGGCAATGGGACCGGATATGATTACAGGGAAGAAAGAGGCGTAGAGCAGAAAATTGAAGAAATTCTTTTCATAAGCGACCTTTCCCCAAGCACAGTCAATGAGATAAGAGATCATTCGGAATGTAAAAAAGCTGATGCCAAGCGGCAGGGGAATATTTGGAACAGGAAGGGATAGTGAAAACCAGCTGTTGAGATTTTCAATGAAAAAACCTGTGTATTTAAAGATTGCCAGCACACCCAGATTCAGCAGCAACCCCAAAACAAGGGAAACCTTTGCCGGAAGCCGGTTTGGATACATACCGATCAGACGACCTAAAATAAAGTTGATAACGGCCCCTGCAACAACCAGCCAAAGGAAGGAGATATCTCCGCAGGCATAGAAAATTAAGGAAAAAAGAATAAGAACAGCATTCCGATAGGACGTTTTTTTCGTGGCAAAATAGCACAGAAAGCAAATCGGAAAGAATAAGAATACGAAAAACAAACGAGAAAAAGTCATCATTATGCAAGCCACGCTCCAAGAAACATTATGAAAGAACACCAAACAGGCTCTTTATACATTATACAACAAATCTGCGCCAAAAAGCAAGCCATAAAACAGAAAGAATGCGCAATTGTCAAAAATTGTCCTTTTCTATAAAAAAAGCGGCTTTTCGCCGCTTCTTTTAGGTATATTTTATGACATTTATGCAAGGGCAGATGTCGTTTCTTATTTTGGCGTAGATTCTGTTGTTGCTGCATCAGTATCCTCTGCGGACGGCGTAGCAATCACTTCTTTCAAACTGGTTGCCAACCCCGCCAGCCCCTGAATCTCACTAGGGATAATGATTTTTGTTGCCTTTCCATCGGCCGCTTTCTCAAAGGCTTCCAGCGCCTTAAGACGGAGGACAGCATCATTGGGATTGGCTTCATTCAGGCAAACAAGGCTATCCGCCAGTGCTTTTTGAACCAGTTCAATGGCCTGCGCTTCACCGGCGGCGATTAGAATGCTCTGTTCTTTGGAAGCTTCACCACGCAGAATCCATGCCTGCTTATCGGCTTCGGCTTTGAGGATCGCTGTTTGTTTAGCCGCCTCTGCCTGCAGAATCTGAGCATCTTTTTTACCCTGTGCCACCTTGATCTGGTATTCCTTTTCCGCCTCTGCACGCAGAATTTTTTCACGTTTCTCACGCTCTGCCTTCATCTGTTTTTCCATGGCATCTCGAATTTCGTTGGGCGGCAGAATATTCTTCAGTTCCACACGAATCACTTTAATACCCCAGCGGTCGGTTGCCTGGTCAAGTGTTTCCGTAATGCGGGTATTGATCAGATCACGGGATGTCAAGGTTGCATCGAGTTCCAGTGCGCCGATGATATTTCGCAGTGTCGTTGCTGTCAAGTTTTCAATGGCAGCGATGGGTTGTTCCACACCATAGGCAAACTGCACTGCATTGGTAATCTGGAAGAATACAACAGTATCAATTTGCATGGTGACATTATCTTTTGTAATTACTGCCTGTGGTTGAAAGTCTACAACTTGCTCCTTGATGGAGACACGCTTTGCTACTCTGTCCAAAAAGGGAACTAGAAAATGGATGCCTGTGCCCCATGCTTTATAAAAGGCACCCAGCCGTTCTACGACATAAATATTGGCCTGAGGTACGATACGGATGCGGGTGATAAGTACGATCACAATAAACAATAAAAGAAGTAAAATAATCAGCATTTTGGTGCCTCCTTGTTCTGGGTTAACTGTTCGGGATTCGAATCGATCACGGCAAAGCTGCGGTATTTTCGCTCATTTTTTCTTCTTGTGTCTCTAGACAGACACTGAGTTTTGTTCCGTCAATGGCGGTCACGCGTACACTGGTATCAATAGGGATTTTGATACCATCTTTTGAAACAGCCGCCCAGTCCACACCATCCAGCCGCACACGGCCCTGCTGTAATGTAGGGTCAATCGTTTGGATGACGGTGGCAATTTTTCCGATTTCCTGGCTGTTGGTGTTCTGGATATGGAACCGAAAAATGCGTTTAACGATGGGGCGGGTACAAATAAGCAGTAGAACCGACACCACCAGAAATAACGAAAGCTGCACGATCACTGAGCCACTAAAACAGGCGGCAATAAAGGCAGCTAGTGAACCGGCGGCAAACCAGATACTGATAAGTTGCTGGCTGGCAATTTCGGCCACAACCGTGAGTACAAAGACACCGCCCCATAGGAGCAGGGGCATATAAGCATCCAAATGGCAGCACTCCTTTCTGATGCGTTTTTATAGTGTTGTCATTCATTATTATGAAAATTTCAAGCGAACTATGTGCTTCACTCATTTTCTATATGCAATCCTAATATATTGCGTATAACGTGTATCACACCATTTCGGTTGTTAGAGGGCGCAATGAACCGCGCTTTTTCCTGTACATTCTGCGGCGCATTTTCCATGGCATAACTGTACTCGGCGCAGGAAAATAGGGAGATATCGTTATCATAGTCGCCAAATGTCATGGTTTCGGCGGCAGTGATGCCTAGCCGTTCTTGTAGGGAAATGACCGCTGCCCCCTTTGTGATCCCTTTGTTCATAATATCCATCCAATTTGCCCCCGAAACGGATAATTCATAAGCAGTGCCAAATGCATCCCGCATTATTGGATATACTTGCTTTGCCGTACCATGCAGATTGCACAGTGCCATTTTTAGAATCGGCTCATCCACCATATATAGCTGTTGATAGGGGACTGCTCGAAAAGAGCGATAGAATCTCTGAATCTCTTCTGTGGCATTCTTTGGCGCATCCTGTGGAAAGTAAATATTGTGAAATCCACACAACACTGGGCTGGTCGATGGGTCATCCTGGAACAGGTCAAGCACCTGATGGACGACCGCCTGCGGCAAATTGTGTAAAATGGGGGCTTCATGCGGATACATGATGCACGCACCATTATCGCAGATAAAAATCATCTCATCTGCCAGCTCCCCAAAAAGCGGCCGCAGAGCAATTGGCGAACGTCCGCTGGCAACGGCAAATGTAATATCTCGATGGTATAATTCTTCTAGCAATACTGGCAATTCTGCAGGCAGCTGCTTTTCATCATTCAGCAGTGTCCCATCCATATCTGTGACAATGAGCTGTATCATGTGTGATTTCCCCCTTCATCCTATGGCTATAGTATAACACAAGTTTTATAAAAATCAAGAGGCAGAATGAAAATTTCTTCGATTTTGAAAAACTAATGCAATTTCATGGGGGAATATTGTGTATTTCGATGAATTCCCCAAAAATGACCTCCGAAAATTTCATGCCTGTTATCCATATATTTTATAGTGTATCGGAAAGTTTTTGCATTAAGGCGATTTCTGCCGCATAGCCCGTATCATCATTTGGCGTTTCGAGAATAAAGGGAAGGTGTTTTAGGGCAGGGTGGTTTACCACACGAGTGAGTGCATCCAAGCCGATATGTCCCTGCCCCAGCTTCTGATGCCGATCCTTGTGGCTACCGCAGGGATTCATGCTGTCGTTTAAATGCACTGCATAAAGTCTGTTCAGTCCAATGATATTGTCAAACTCTGTCAGCACGCCGTCCAGGTTCTGGACAATATCATAGCCAGCATCCCAGATGTGGCAGGTATCGAGACACACGCCCATTTTTTCCGAACACGTGACACGATCCAAAATCGCTCGTAATTCGGAAAAGGAACTGCCGACTTCACTACCCTTGCCCGCCATGGTTTCCAGCAGAACAATGGTATGCTGCTGTGGGGTCAAAATCTGGTTTAAAGCGTCAGCAATTTGGGCAATGCCTACTTCAACGCCTTGCCCTATATGGCTGCCTGGATGGAAGTTGTAATAATGTCCAGGCGTATATTCCATCCGCTGCATATCATCTTGCAGCATCTGAAATCCAAACTGGCGTATGTCCGGCTTGGCAGAGCAGAGATTCATAGTATAGGGGGCGTGTGCCACTAACCGATCGATATCATGCGCTTGAATATATTCAAGAAAATCTGCCACATCCTTTTCCCGGATGGGTTTTGCTGCACCGCCCCGAGGATTGCGCGTAAAAAAGGCAAAGGTGTTTGCACCGAGTTTCGTGGCGTGCTTTGCCATGGCAAGGTACCCTTTGGATGAGGGCAGATGGTTTCCAATGCGAATCATGTATTTTCCTCCGTTTCTTCGGCAGTCTCTGCTGGGGTAGTTTCAACGATGTCCTCCGGCTCTATTGTATCATCCAAATCGTCCATGATACGGAGAAAGACCTTTTCTGCAATGGCATAGTTTTCCTCCATTTCCTCAAGGCTGTCATATGTCTGGGTCGGTTTTCGAAGGCCAATTGAAAGATCTCGATCTACATTGCCAGGATAGCCAATTTTGGTGGCAAAGTCTGTATGGCGCAGATAGTATCCCTCTTCACGGATGTTCTTGTGACCGGGGTACAGCGTTTCTAGATCAGCCAGTGTTTCATCGGGAGCAATATATTGGTTGGCCTTGGCGTCAGTCAATACAAAAATGGCATCGGCCATCTGGAATTGTGTGGACAGCTTGGTAACACTGCCGGTATAAAAGTCCGAGCTTTCGAAATTGTCGTTCACGGGAATGGGGTATATGTCCACCTTGATTTTATCGTCGCCATTTTCATCCTCGGTGAATTGGGTGAAATAGGCCTCTATCTCTGGTGTACGATTTTGGATATCCGCATCGTCTGTTAGTACCATAACAATAATGTCTGGCTCCACTTGTGTTACATAGTCTACAATTAGAAAAGCAAATATGCCAACAATAAAGACGGTAATACCCAGCCACCATTTGCTATGATATAGGAAATTGCGAATCTTACCCCAAAGAGAGAGACGCTTTTTCTCTTCTTTTTCCTCGCGGATGATTTCGCTTTCCTCGATTACGCCCTGTTTTAGGCGCATCAGTTCAATTCGTTCCTGCCGGATCTTTTTGGAATATTCTTCCTTTTCCCGCTTCTCCTGTGCGGCGATAATTGCCTGGCGGCGCTCTTCCGCCTCTTGTTCACGTTGGGCTTCTTTGGCGTCGATCTCCCGCATGGTCTCGATCAGCGATTTGCGATTTTTCTTCTGCGTTGGCGTACCAATTTCTTCTGATGCTGGTTCTTTTACGTGCATGGTATGTTTTTCTTCTTCATGCATAGGATAACCTCGCTTTTTTATTATTTTCATTCCGGACAATTGCCCAGATCTTTTGTTTTTCCGCCGTTTGTCCGAATCATCTGCCGCCATCCCATTTGTGCTGCTATTTTGTACATCGATTTAGACATTCCCACAGAAATATAGTGATTTTCAGTTTGTTTCCGATTTTGAATGATATGAGAAAGTCTCCGAATTGTCTTGTCGATGGGGGCTCTTGGACCTGTTCCAGGCTTTATTTTAGACAGCGAAAGTATAGCGCCACCGCCGCCCACACCTATACCACCCGCCCAGGTATAACCTGCTTGTATACACCAGTTCTGCAAAATTTGCAATGCGAGTTCCGCTTGAATGCCTTCATAGAATCCGCAGTTCACGATGCCATAGACGAGCGTTTCTGGGTGATTGGCAAAGTGCTGCTCCAGAGTACAGAGCACAGAGAGCAAATGTGCCGGGATTCCATCCACATAAAGCGGAAACGAAAAGACCCATGCATCTGTCTGAAAAAGCTGCACAGCAGCATTTTCCGGTAATTCTTTGGTATGCAGTGCAATTTCCACGCATTCCGCTTCTTCTGGCAAAAATGCTTTCAAATGATGTAGCAATGTTGCACTGGCGCTTTCTTTTGGTTTGGGGCTGCCGTTCAAAAGTGCAATTTTCATAGCGGTGTTTCCTCCAGTGCTTGTATGGTGCTGAAAAAACGAACTGTTTTTACCACACCATCAAAGTTTTCTGCGTTTGCTTGTACCAATCTTCGTGCGGTCTCTTTTTCTCGCTCAGACATGTTTTCCCCATAAAAATATGCCGAAAGAGCAATTTGATTGGCATATCTGCGTCTGTGGTGCATTTCGCCATTTCGTATGACGAAATCCGGGTGCACATATGGGATAGATCGATCCTGGACAGCTTTTACTGTAGGACTGAAGCCGCCATAGCAGCATTGGGAAAGATAAATGAGTTCCGAGCATTTCCCCATGGCAATGCCCATGTTTTCATATCCATCATGGCATACACAGATGCCTGGTGTTTTTATCCAGCATCCGAAACAGCCAATGCAGTGTTGGATCTTTTGATTCGGTGCAATCACTAGGTATTCGCCTGCTACCGGATTGCGGAAATGTGCGATATCTGTGATGATAAGCTTCATGGAAACTCCTTTCTGGTACGTGCAAGGCGATAAAGAAAAGGGAACCCAGCGCACAGAACACGTTCGCCCGTTCGCATCGATTCCCCTATATGCGGCGATTTGCCGTCATTCTTCTGTCGTTTCTACCGCTTGCGGTTCATATTTTGGCAGCGGCCGCATGGTCGGGAACAGCAATACATCCCGGATGGAAGCACTGTCCGTCAGCAGCATGACCAGCCGGTCGAGCCCTAGTCCCAGCCCGCCTGTGGGCGGCATACCGTATTCCAATGCTGTGATGAAGTCTTCGTCTACTTCGCCAGTAGTATCCCCCAGTGCCCGCCGAGCCTCTACCTGTTTGACAAAGCGTGCCTTTTGGTCGATGGGATCGTTCAG
>CASDUD010000148.1 GCA_949283725.1 uncultured Ruminococcus sp. | reverse complement strand
AACCTTTCCGGTGCGCTGATTGCACTGTCGTTCCTTTCCTCTGATCTGCATATGCTTAGCAGGTTCTATCTCGGAAATGTGACGTGATTGGTTCAGTGGTTCCTTTTTGCTCCTTATATTCTAAAAAATCCATCCTTGCGTGCGTGCATACCATCGAGCGCCTATTCCTTACACTTTATTTCATTTTTAGTTCCTATTTTCATATCTTGTAAATAAAATATGAATTTTCATCCAAATTGATTGATTTCTATTTTTCATCGTGATATACTATTTTTATGGCACTATTGCCTTGATTTTTATTATAAAGGAGTTGTTTTTTGTGAAAAAAGTAAAACGTTTTGTAACCGCCGCATTGGCTGCAGTGTTTGCCACCGTTTCATTTAGCAGTATGTTTTCTGTATCTGCTGCAAGCGACCAGTATTACACTTATCGGTATTACTTTGACGTATCAGCGGGGGCGAAGATCACTGCGTATAACGCAAACATCCCATACAATCCCAGCAATGCGACTTATGTAACATACGGAACAGGCAATTTAGGCGGAAGTTTTAATGCTTATAATATCCCAGTCACAACAGCGCAAAGTATCGTTTATGTAAATTACATAAATGAAAACCCTGCTGGAAGTTCGGGTTATCTGGGCAATGTAACCTTAAACACACGCACTGCGGGTGCTCCAACAGTCAATGTAACCCTTGCCAGTGGCGACGATGCCAACGGGATCTCAATCCAGGCAGTATTGCTGGGCGATGTGGATCTTGATGGTAAAGTGACCGAAGATGATGTAACGCTTTTAAACAAATACACGATGAATTTAGTAGATTTCACGAAAGCGCAGATAAGAGCAGCCGACACGAACAATGACAGCATAGTTGATGGAAACGATGCGATGCGTTTGCTCCAGTATGTAGAAGGTGTTACCGATTCTGTTCTTGGATAAAAATTCATATACGCGCGCAAGGATAAAAGCAGTGAGGCTCTCCGCCTTGCTGCTTTTGCATTATAGGCAAGCCGTTCCATCTCCCGGAATTCGTCCGGGTTCTCCGGGTTATAGCGTTTCATGGTTACTCCTTTCGTTGTATTCTGTGACGGGTTGTGACGGGTTTTGCGCTGTTTCAAACCCTATCTATAAATTTCATTTCGTATATATGAATTCTGTAATACAATATAAATAATTTTATTTGTAAAGGGGTTTAAAAAACCCGTCAAACCCGTCACAACCCGTCACACGTTCGTCTTAGTATCTGGACTGTAAGAGAGAAATACCAGAATAAAACCAACCATTTCTTGTTTTTGTTCGTTCAAATCGTTTTGCAATCTCAACACCAAACTTGGTATTGCTCATGCAATACTCATTATTGGAGCTTGCCCATGCGCAATAGGCGGCGTATAGCTGAGAGGACTTTACCTCTCCCTGCCCGATTGTACAGCAGGCGTCGAGAAATGCTGAAACTACATCCATTTCCGCACGATAAGCATCCGTTGCCTGCTGAACGGCTCTGGGCATTACAAGCCCCTCAGACTGCCATAACAGACAGCCGTCAATTGCCCATCGGAGAATCCCTGGCAATTCCTTCACCAGCTTGTATTTCAGCGTCCGGTCTTTTTTAGAATCCTCAAAGCACGCATCAAAGGGAATGATTCGGATGCGCCGCCAGATACCGCCATCCGTGCCGCGAATGATCGGCTTATGGTTTGTGGACATCCATAGCTTAAAGCGCGGTGTAAAGTCGAACTCGTTGCCGTACAGCTTTCGTGCCGTTACAATATCCTCGCCGGAGATTTGCTTGAGCAGCCCCTCATTGATGCGCATGCCCTCCGACGGCTCCGCGCTGGTGACGAACCGCGCCCCTGCCAGCCGGGCAATATCACTGCTGGCACTGCCACCGGATTTTCCGCGCATCATGATCGATTCCGCCTGCACATTCGATGCATAGCTGTCAAACATATGCCGCAGGATCTCTACAAAGGTCGACTTGCCGTTGCTGCCGCTGCCCAACAGGAAGAATACACACTGCTCCGCCGTAGAGCCGGTCAGAGAATAGCCGATGGCTTTCTGCATATACCGGATCAGATCGCCGTCTCCGCAGAAAATTTCCTGCAAAAACTGCTCCCATCTCGGACAGTCTGCATGCTCCGCCGGGGCGCATTTTACTGCCATGGTCATGTATTTCTTCGGGTCCGGGGCGGTTACTTCACCCGTGCGCAGGTCTACGATCCCGCCTGGCGTATTCAGCAGATTATGACCCCGGTTCAGCTCCGTTGCCGTTACCGGGACCAGATGTCTTGTCTCTTGCTCCATGGCTTTTTTGCTGTTGAAGGATCTGGACTTTTTCATGTGCTTTTGGAATGCTTCTTCCATGTTATTGTCGGATTTGTACAGTTGTAATTCTTGTTCCATAGATGCCACAGCCTGGTCACACAGTCGGAAAATCCCGCCAGTATCGTCCTTCGCCCATTTGCAGCCGTCCCACAACAGCCAGATGTTATCGGTGTAATTGTACCGGATATTCCCGTCCGATGCACGGATCAATCGTTTTGCGTTGCCCATATCGTCAAAGGTTTCCGGACGTATGTCCATCGGCTGCGGCTTTATAGTGGCATTGCCGATGCGGATTGCATAATCATCCCATTCGGATTGTTTGCCGGTATAAGTGCTCTGACACTCTTTCACAGCTTTTTTCAGTGTAATTTCGCCGTAGGTGCTGCCGCACTGCCGTCTGTCCCATTTCGGGCGCATCAGTCCGGATTTTCGGTAAATCGTATCCATCATAGCCGTATCGCCGCCACACCAGAATGCCAGCATATTGCACAGCGCTAGATCCGCTTCGGATGGAGACTTGTAGCCGGAGATATCTCCCTGCATCAGCGCCTTGAATTTGTCACCGGACTTCGAACGCATGGCCTTGTCCAGCACTTCTTCCATGGACAAATTGGCAGGGATCGGCATCTGATTTGTATGGCGCATGGGCACTGCCGTTTGCTCCGGCTGGACATATTTCGCATGGAGCGCCTTCACTGCTTCTGTACCGTCTGTCACTTCGGCATATTCGGCGCACATATCCCCGGTACAGACGAAAAACCTTCCGCTGTCGTACATTTCAATATCACCGCTGCGGCGGCGTCCTTTCGGCAGATGTCCCTTGCAGAGAATATGGATGCCGGTGCCGGACTGGCTGCGCTCCGTATAGCTTTGCATCGTGCGGACGAATTCGCCGATGAGGTTGTTTTCCTCGCCGGCAAGGAATGCATCCAGATCCTCTTTGCGCTTGTCGATGTCGATGCCGAAATAGCCTGTCCCATCGAACACGAAGCCGATGCCGGAATATTTCTTGCTCCTCTGGACGGCATGATCAAAGGTTGTCCAGGTGGCCGGATCCGTCGAGGAGGCTCTGCCGCCGGTATGAGGATTGATCGGTACTTTCTTCGGTTTCTCCGGATGTTTCGGGTCGTATTCTCCGCGCCAGCAGATCCATTTTGGAATATTGCGGAGCGTTTCTGGTATCATTTCGTACATGATAGACCATCCTTTCTTTTTTACATATTTTTACAGAGAGAACAACCCCTCTCACTAATAGTCCCGCAGCAGGCAAAAGTTGCACGCCGGTGTGCAACTATCCATAAAAATTCAAAGAAAATCTCCTGAAAATTTACTTTTTAGCGGCGCATGCACCGCTGGTGTAGATGAAGCTTTATCCGATGCGGACAACACCAGTGAGGTGGGCGGTTTTTCACAGGCGTGTTTCTTCTCGCTGGTGGAATCGTAGCCATTCATGGCATCAGAGCATCAGATCGGTGTAAAAAGACCGTCCGCAGCGTGAACCACGGGCGGTTGTTGACTATATTTAGGTTGTGTTGCCACCAGAGCGTGTTCCCATAAAATAGATGTGCGGATCTTCGAGCAAAATTTCCGTATACAAGGCAGAGCGCCTGGTGCCGCAATAGATATTTGATGTATTTCATTTTCAAAAAAATTTGGAAAGATACTTTACATTTTCTCAAAATGTGATATAATACTACAGGGTGTATGCGAAAAGCAACATACGCTTTGGCTATGAACAGGAAAACGATGTGTGCCAAAGATGAGAAATGGAAGGAGTTTTTGTATATGTCAGATTGCAATCACCAGTGCAGTACCTGTACTGTCAGCGAAGGATGTCAAGAAAAGGAACAGAATGCACAGGCAGTGGAAAATACCAAAGGCATTCGTCGGGTGATCGGTGTTGTTGGCGGAAAGGGTGGCGTTGGAAAATCGCTTGTCACAAGTCTGCTTGCCATTCAGACACGGCGGCTCGGTTATCAGACAGCCGTGTTGGATGCAGATATTACAGGGCCGTCGATTCCGAAGATTTTCGGCATTCATGACCACGCAAAGACCGATGCACAAAGTTTATTGCCCTATATTGCCGAGGATGGCACGAAACTGATGTCACTCAACCTGTTGCTGGAACATGAAACGGATCCGGTTTTTTGGCGCGGTCCGGTGATTTCCGGCGTGGTGAAACAGTTTTGGGAAGAAGTAGCATGGGGCGATGTGGATTTTATGTTCGTTGATATGCCGCCTGGGACAGGCGATGTGCCGCTGACGGTGTTCCAGAGTCTGCCATTGGATGGCATTCTCATCGTTTCGACGCCGCAGTCGCTCGTTTCGATGATTGTTCAGAAGGCGGTGACCATGGCACAGCGGATGGATATCCCTGTGTTGGGTATGGTGGAGAATATGCGTTTCATCAAGTGCCCGGATTGCGGCAAAGAGATTCCGCTTTTTGGCTCAGATGAAGCGGTGGATGCCACCAATGTGCCAGTGTTGGAGCGTATTCCACTTGACCCGCAGGTGGCGGCTGCTTGTGACAGCGGTTCGTTGGTTTCACTTGAGGTGGAATATCTGAAACGGACAGCGCAAATTCTGACGGACGCTTTTGGCGAAGAAAATGCGTAAGAGCCTGTATCACATCGCTCTGCACGTATCTTTTCGGAGAAGAATCTGTTTTTTCAAAGCGAAGATTGCCAAAAGATTTCCTTTTAAAAAAATTTCAGTTGGTCTTTCAAAAATACTTGACAAATTTGGCGTGATTCGATATACTGAATAACAGAAGAGCAGCAAAGGTGCTGGTGCGATAAATGCCCAGTGCCTTTGCTGCTTTTTGTAGCAGTGCGTTGCTGTGTAGGATTTTCACAGGTGGTCTTTGCACTGTGATGCTTCGATCACGGCATGAAACTTTGCGCTGCTACAAAATTTATAAAGGGGTGCTGTAATATGGATGAAACGACAATTTTGGAAATGATCAGCGGCGAAGTCTTTGGCGTCTGGTTCTTGGTCGGTGCGGCACTGGTGTTCTTTATGCAGTGCGGCTTTGCGATGGTAGAGGCCGGTTTTACACGGGCAAAGAATGCCGGCAACATCATTATAAAGAACCTAATGGACTTCTGTATTGGAACAGTGGTCTTTGTCATCATTGGGTTCGGGATCCTTTGCGGCGAGGATTTGGTAGGATTCATTGGAAAACCGGGATTTGACATCTTTTCAGACTATGCAAACTTCGATTGGTCTTCCTTTGTATTCAATTTGGTATTCTGTGCAACGGCAGCAACGATTGTCTCCGGCGCCATGGCAGAGCGTACCAAATTCATTTCGTATTGCATTTATTCGGCGGTGATTTCCGCAGTAGTGTATCCGGTGGAGGCGCACTGGGTATGGGGCGGTGGCTGGCTCGCGAATCTGGGGACACCGGTCCATGATTTTGCCGGTTCTGGTGTCATCCATATGGTCGGCGGTCTTTCGGCACTGATCGGGGCCGCCATGCTGGGCGCGCGTATCGGAAAATTTACCAAGGATCGGGATGGTAAGGTGAAAGTGAATGCCATCCCGGGACACTCCCTTACCATTGGTGCACTGGGCGTGTTTATCCTGTGGTTTGGCTGGTACGGATTTAACGGTGCTGCCGCAACATCCATTAGCCAGTTGGGTTCTATTTTTGTGACGACTACGATTGCACCGGCAGTTGCAACTTTTGTATGCATGATTTTCACCTGGCTGAAGTATGGAAAGCCGGATGTGTCGATGTGCCTGAATGCTTCGCTTGCAGGTCTGGTCGGCATTACTGCCGGATGTGATGTCATGGATGTGACGGGAGCCGGTCTGGTCGGTGTTGTCTCTGGCTTCCTGGTCTGCTTTGGTGTGTGGTTCCTGGATCATGTCCTGCACGTAGATGATCCGGTGGGTGCCGTGGCGGTTCATTTCTTCAATGGTATCTGGGGTGTTATTGCGGTTGGACTGTTTGCCACCACTTCTGCGCCGGGCAACGACAGTGTACAAGGGTTGTTTTATGGTGGCGGTTTTACCTTGCTCGGCGTGCAGCTGCTGGGGCTGGTTTGCATACTTGCGTGGACGGCCATCACCATTTTTCTCACATTCTTCATCATCAAAAAGACAATTGGCCTGCGTGTATCGGCAGAGGAGGAAGTCATCGGTCTGGACGCTACCGAACACAACCTGCCATCTGCCTATGCGGACTTTATGCCATCTACGGTTTCCATGGCATCGGATGCTGCGGATGCAGCAGCAATGGGTGTGACCATTCCGGAATCCGAAATGATTATGAAGCCGGTCAGCGGCAAGGCGAAGTTGACAAAGGTTACTGTATTGTGTAACCCGGAGAAACTGGAATTGATCCAAAAGACACTTTCTGCGATGGGTGTCAATGGCGTAACAGTGACCAATGTCATGGGCTATGGTGCCCAGAAGGGCAACGCTTCTTATTATCGTGGTGTAAGAACCGAGGGTACAAAGCTGCTGAACAAGGTGAAGATTGAGGCCGTTGTGGCAAAGATTCCACCGGAAAAACTGGTCGAGGCCATCAAGAAGGTACTTTATACAGGTCAGATTGGCGATGGGAAGATTTTTATCTACGATGTGGAGGATGCTGTAAAAATCCGGACGGGCGAGACAGGCTACGATGCACTTCAGGATTATTGATGGGGTGTAAACGTTGCGTGTTTGAACACGTTTGCGTTATTCTGCCTATAGATGAAAAATTGGAAAAGCGATATTGTCATCACTCTGCGGCGACAATATCGCTTTTCTTTTTTATAGGATCGCTATACGATCTTTATGTGGTATCACCATATTTTTTAGGGCAGATGCCAAAAAACAAATAAAGATTCTGTGAACCTTGCCGAAAAACGTAACAGTTTTTTCTGCGCTATTTACAATTTTTATGAATCATGGTATAATAAATGCAAAGCATTTATTATATATTATTTAAATGCCCTTGCAGATCCGCAAATTTAAATTTGCTCCCTGCAATCGGGCGATTATACCATAAACTCTGCGATTTTATGGTATAATAAAAAATGCAAAGCATTTATTATATATTATTTAAATGCCCTTGCAGATCCGCAAATTCAAATTTGCTCCCTGCAATCGGGCGATTATACCATAAATTCTGCGATTTTATGGTATAATATATACAACAATTCGGGCAGAAAGGAAGGAGCACTCCATGAAATTAGAGCAGCAGAAGGCGGATCAGGCGGCGCTGTTTTCGGCGATCCTTACCCTGCGGACGCCGGAGGAATGCTATGCTTTTTTTAAAGATTTATGTACATATCAGGAACTCAATGCCATGGCACAACGGCTGAAAGTGGCAAAAATGCTGCATCAAGGTACGGTGTTTCATGAGATTGTGGAACAAACGGGTGCAAGCACCGCTACGATCAGTCGGGTCAATCGTGCCATCAAGGACGGCTGTAATGGCTATCAGATCATCTTTGACCGAATGACAGAAGGGGAACTTTCTGATCCATTATAGCCCAGCGGTTTTCGTGCTTTTCCATGGCACAAATCTGCCGAAAAATTGGCTCGTGTCCCTTGTGAAGACAGGTTCTAAGGAATGTGGGTCTGGGGCGTAGAACCACCTGGGTTCATTCGCCAAGACGATTCTGCTGGAAAGGCGAGCCTATGTTTCAGAGAAGTGCACACAAAAAAACAGCGTGATGACACCATTCTCATAGAGGAAGGTATCCTTCACACTGTATGGATATCCGGTTGAAAGGCAGGTTTCATGCCTCTTGCTTTGGCTGTTTTTGCTGGCGCATCAGTGCCCGCTTGAGGTAGCCCTCTCGCACGCCGCAGCGGCTGACAAAGATGGTTTCGCACTGTGTGAGCTGCACCAATGCGTCAATGATAAGCAGCCCTGGATAGATGGTGTGCAGCCGGTCGGGGCAGTTTTGCATCAGTAATGCTCTGGCAGTGCTGTCCTTTTTCCAAAGTGTCTTTTTCAGTTGGAGATATTGTGCGGTGGTGATGGTTTGCTGTTCTTCCGGCAGCCCCTGTTGTACCTGTACCAGTCGCAAAACGGCTCGTGCCGTGCCGCCCACACCGCAGATGCTCGTGTGTGTTGGCAGTCGATGGAATTTCCGGGCTTTGAGTTCTTTTTGAATGCGAGCACAGATTTGTTCACGTTCCTTGGTTTTGGGAAAGATTTTTTTCACATAGGTTCGTGCCAGCATTAGAGAGCCGATGGGTAGCGATTCTACCATCCCCGGTCCGTCATGGGCAACGGTGACAAGTTCTGTGCTGCCGCCGCCGATGTCAAACAATAGACACTGATCCAGTGGGGTTTCAGTTAGTACACCATAATAATCCAGATACGCTTCGGTTTGACCAGACAGTACTTCCACGGCATAGCCGGTAGCAAAAAAGATTTGGTCGACTGCTTCCCGGGTGTTGGAGATGTTGCGCAGCGAGGCGGTTGCAAAGGCAAATGTGTCTGCCAAGTCAAAGGTGTCCAGCAAATGGTGGCACTGTTCCAGCGTTTGGCACGCCTTTAGAATGCCTTCCTGGGTCAGTCTGCCGTCATTTACATATCCTGCCAGCCCTACCATATATCGCTGCATTAGGATTGGACGAAAGGATGTACCTTGTGTCTGGTACACCACTGCTCGAATCGTATTGGAGCCTATATCGATCACGCCATATTGTATCATCGTTTATTTTACACTCCTCTTGGGGCATACGCCCGCTTTTGGGCTTTTTCTTTTTATTATAGGGCAGATTCCGGCATCTATGCAAGGGGAAATCGTCAACGGCGTGTGAATTTCTAGTGAAATTTTGCAGAACATATATGTTAACATAAATGTAACGTATTATTTACGCATGCAGGATGTCAAAAAAAATGGAGATATCCTATAATAAAATTGGTGCAAAGGATTTTTTTACTTGATTCAATGCATTTGTCGGATAAAATCTGGAGAATCAGCATATGATAACAGAAAAATGGCTTGCGAACTTGTGGCCATTTTCGCAAGCAGGCGCAGGTGTTTCATTATGAATTGTTGCCAGTAGGTTGTTGCTTTTGGCAAAAATTGCGGCTAGGCTGTGCGCTGCATTTGAGCGAACAAGTTTCAAAATTATGAAGTTGGAGGGATTCAAATGAAGGAATCATGCTATGACAACCGGGAGCTTTCTTGGTTGAAGTTTAATGAGCGTGTTCTGGAAGAGGCAAGGGATGAAGACAATCCACTTTGTGAGCGATTGTCGTTCTTGTCTATTTTTCAAAGCAACTTAGATGAGTTTTTTATGGTGCGCTGTGGCTCACTTTACGACCAGATGTGTGAGGATCCTGATTTTCGGGAGAACAAGACGTATATGACCTGTAAGGAGCAGTTGACGGCGATTTATGCGCGTGTACGAGAATTACTTCGGGACAAGGACGATGTCTATGAGGACTTGCAGGCGGAACTGAGTATGCAGGGCGTGGATATTGTGGATTTTCATACCATCACGGTGGAGGAAGCAAACTGGCTGGAGGCATATTTCAAGGCGGAAATTGAACCTCTTTTATCGCCCCAGATTATTGGGAAGAAGCAACCCTTTCCCTTTTTGCAGAACAAGTCCATCTATGCGGTGGTTGTGCTGGAAAAGAAGGGAACACAGAAGCTAGGTATCGTACCATGCAGCAGCGGTGTATTTCCCAAGTTCGTCTCACTTCCCACAGGGAAAAACCGCTTTATCCTGGCGGAGGAGCTGATTTTGCACTTTGTGCCATTGATTTTTTCTCGCCATACGATTAAGAGTAAGTCGCTGATTCGCATCATCCGGAATGCCGATATCGAACCAGATGAACGCATGGAGGAGGAGTGCGACTATCGGGAAGCTATGGAACAACTCATTCGGGAAAGAAGAAAACTCTGTCCCATCAAGCTGGAATTCTCCCGTTTGATGGATACGACGGTGATTCGTTCGCTCTGTGACTATCTCCATCTGACAGAGGAACAAGTGTTTTATTCCGAAGCTCCATTGAATTTGTCAGTGCTGTCTGCCGTGCGGGATATGCTGCGCCATAACAAATGTTTGTTTTATCCGAGACGGGTGCCCCAGGAACCATACTGGCGGGATAATACCAAAACTATGATGGAACAGGTGGAGGAAAAAGATCGTTTTCTGGCGTTTCCCTATGAGAGTATCCGCCCCTTCCTGAATCTGCTCAACGAGGCGGGCAGTGATCCACAGGTTGTTTCGATCAAGATGACACTCTATCGGGTGGCATCCAATAGCAAGATCGTTGAGGCGCTCATTGAAGCGGCGGAGAATGGGAAGGATGTTGTGGTACTGGTCGAATTGCGTGCTCGATTTGATGAGGAGAACAACATTGAATGGTCTCGTCGGCTGGAAGACGCCGGCTGTCGGATTATCTATGGTTTGGACAATTTGAAGGTACACAGTAAGCTGTGTCTGATTACCAAGAAGGAAAACAATGAAATTTCCTATATCACACAGGTGGGTACGGGCAACTATAACGAAAAGACTTCTGCCATTTATACGGACTATTCGCTGATGACGGCAAACCATGACATCGGTCTAGAAGCCAATCGGGTGTTCCATGCGCTCTGCCTGGGACAGACCGTGGAGCATACGGAACATTTGCTGGTGGCGCCAAAATGCCTCCAGAATAAACTGGCAGATATGATTGATGAGCAGATTGCGCTGGCTAAGCAGGGAGAGCCGGCCTATATTGGCATCAAGATCAACTCGCTGACGGATAAGTATCTGATTGAAAAGCTGATTGAAGCATCTAAAACAGGCGTGAAAATTGAGATGATGATTCGGGGCATCAGCTGTCTCATTGCCGGTGTGCCAGAAGAAACGGAGAATATTACCATCCGCAGCATTGTTGGGCGTTTTTTGGAACATACTCGTATTTATATCTTCGGGGCGCAGGAGAATTGTAAAGTCTATATTGCCTCGGCAGACTGGATGACACGCAATACCCGCCGGCGGGTAGAGGTGGCTGCGCCAATTTATGATGCCTCCATCCGCCACCGTATATTGGCGATGTTTGATCTGATGATGTCGGACAATGTAAAGGCACGCGTGCAGCAGCCGGACGGCTCTTATGTTCGTGCGCCGAAGGGTGATCCACTCATCAATTCGCAGGAATATTTCTATGAGCAGGCATATGCCCGCCTGGAACAGGCGCAACAGGCGGCAGCCACCGTAGAGACGAAAACGGCAGATTGACAAACAATCTGGCTCATGTTACAATAAAGGCGTTGATGGTATCGGAAAGATGGCCTCAGCGCCTTTTTTGGAACCAATTGTGGAAAAACAAAGGAGAAATAATGATGGAACATCAAACACTTGCGAGAACATTGTTTTGTGAGGGATATAATTGTGCCCAGTCTGTTGTGGGGGCATTTCATGCGGAGATGGGCATGACGTTGGAAGAAGCAGTTCGGTACAGCAGCTCGTTTGGCGGTGGCATGGGCGGCCTGCGGGATACCTGTGGGGCAGTGACGGGGATGTTTTTGGTTGCTGGTGCGCTGCTGGGCTACGACGATCCGAAGGACGATGCCAGCAAAAAGGAACACTATGCCCGCATTCGCAAGCTGGCAGAACGCTTTGAGGCGGTACACGATACTCGTGTTTGTCGGGAACTGCTGAAGAATCTGCCTGGAAAATTACAACAGGATCCGCTGCCACGTACACCGGAATATTATAAGGTGCGGCCGTGTGTTCGTTTTGTGGAGACGGCTGCCCGGCTTTTGGACGAATTGCTCGAAGAAGAGAATGTGCGCTAAGTAAAGCCAACACCGTACAAAGAACGCTTGACGGCTTTGTACGCCATCTGCTTGCATCTTTCCGTTATATTTCAAAAAAACACGTGTGAATACACAAAGTATGAACGCCATTTTTTGTTTTATCCAACGAAAAATTGGACGGCGCAATCTGTGCACAATCTTTGTGCGGTGTCGCCTAAATTCTACATCTCTCGGCATATATGTTGCAGTTTCGCATATTCTGGACAGTGGCTGCATAGGGTATGCTGAGGTGATTTCATGTTTTTACAGCTATTTCAGTATCTGATTTGCCTGTTTCTCCATGTGGGCGAAACGGGTTCCTTTCGAAAGCCACTTTCCAAGCAGGAGGAGTTGCGCTGTTTTTCTGATATGGCACAGGGCGACCGTCATGCTAGAGAAAAACTCATCCTCCACAATATGCGGCTGGTGGCACATATTGTCAAAAAGTATGGCGTGCCTCAGCCGGAACAGGAGGAGTTGATTTCGATTGGTACGGTGGGGTTGGTGAAAGCCGTTGATTCTTTTGACCCGGAAAAGGGCGCACGCTTTGCCACCTATGCCAGTCGATGTATTGAAAATGAGGTGCTTATGCATTTTCGGGGACAGAAGAAGCATGCCGATCAGATGCTGATGGGCGATCCCATTGAAACGGATGGCGATGGCAATCAGTTGACATTGATGGATTTGATGGACGATGGAACGGATCTCACAGAAACTGTGGATACCCGGATGCAGTCCCGTCAGCTCTACCAAGATCTACAAAAGTATCTGGAACCAAGAGAAATCGAAATTCTAATGCATCGATATGGATTGTACGGTACCCCCCCACTGACCCAGCGAGAGGTGGCAAAGGAACTGCAAATCTCTCGTTCCTATGTGTCTCGACTGGAAAAACACGCCATTGAAAAGCTACGCACACAGTATGATGGAAAGTAAATAGACCCCGTTTCACGCCTTTTTTGTCTGTTTTTAACAAAAATATCTGCGCACTATTTCCTTTTTACAATATTTTTTCAGATTTTTTGGGGGAGAATCGCTGTTCCTATGACATTTTCGCTTTTTTTCAATATTTCACTTTGGATTTTCAATTTTTTTAAGAATACCACTTGCCACATTCTTAAAAAAATGGTATAATAATACTGATCGAATTTTCGTGACTATAGGACTGCTTGCCGGAAAAATGATACCGCACGGCTTTAGTCGTTGGGCACGGCGCATACGTGCTGGTGCGAGAATTTGATCAGAACGATCTGCTTGTGATGAGGTTTAGACCGTCTGGCTCTCGGCAGGTATTCACAACAGATATTGAAAACTAACCGAACTTTGTATGAATTTTTGTTGCTGCATCGCTTCGGATTAAGAAAGGAAAATGTCTGTTTTCCTGGGGCGGGGCGTCATTCCGGTTTTGTAGACGGGATGGCAGATGCCGGAGCTTTTCTCGTCTATACAGGCAAACAAACAGGAAGATTACATGAGTACAAATGTTTCAAAGATTTGGTGGAGACGGTTCCTGTCTTTGATCGGCGTGGGATATCTGGCTTTGCTTTGCTGGTTTTCCTATCTGTCGGTTTTTTATGATCTTGTGATTCCCGAACCACTGCCTTTTTGCCTGGCATTTTGTGCCATTTCTCTGCTTGCGTTGGCAACTATGCTCTACAGCCGGTTTCAGATTTTGACACGTCTGACCAGTATCCTCATTCTGCCGGCGATCTTTCCGCTTGTGCTGCTTTGTTTTGGACGGTGGGAGCTGATCATACCGGCGGCGGTGACAAGTCTTATCATTTTTTTCTTGTCAGGTGCAAAGGAATCAGTTAAAACGGTGTTCGGCATTATTTATCTGCTGCTGTATATTCTTGGTTCTCTGGTGTATTTTA
>CASDUD010000147.1 GCA_949283725.1 uncultured Ruminococcus sp. | reverse complement strand
ATTCCTCCTTTTGTCATTTCAATTCCTCTAAGTTCTCCCGCATTTTCCGTATCACCTGCAAAAATATCCTGCGTTCTTCTTCTGTGATACCTTTTGTAAGGCACGCTTCGAATTCTTCGATCTCTCGCTCAATCTGCAAATGCAGATTTCGAGCCTTTGGAGTCAGACAGATCCGCTTAAGACTTGCGTCTTGTTCCACCCCTACACGCACAACCAGGTCATTTTTTTACATAGCCTGTAGCAACGACGTAACCGCCGAACGGCTCAGCGAAAACTTCTTTTCGATATCCCGCTGATAGACATTATGCGACTCATTTTCAAAAAGATAGCGCAGCAGATAGCTGTGCCGCTTGGTAAGCTGTTCTACCGTTTTGCTGGCAGATGCTGCTAGGTTCCTGCGTGTAATCAAACGCATCAATCGGCACATCTCAAACCCCAGATGCGCCGATGGCTCCGATGTGCCCTGGCTTTCAATATCCATTTGTCGCGCCTCCTTTTTGTTCGATGCAAAACAGTTCGATGGTGAACAATTCAGGTGTATTCCTATTATACCACGGCGAAAAAAAATGTCAAGCGATTTTTTCTACATTTCACAAACTTTTTAAATTCCCATTGCATTGTCTCATGCCCACATAATTTAGAACCTGTTTCGTATCTTGACGTACGTAGATTTTTGAAGATATTTTCGCTAGTTTCAAGGCAAAGATCCGCAGGCAGACTTTCGCCTGGCAAGTTTTTTTCACGCAGAAGCCAGCAAAATGCACCGAAAAGATGCGTGCAAAGCGATGCCAAACAGACGCTTATGCCATAGTTTCCTAGAACTGGATTTGACATAGCGTATCAAACGTGCTATACTTTTACGTAAATCATACACAGTTGGTTTGCATCCTGTCCGAATGGAGGACTTATCTTATGAAATGTTATCGGTATCCGATTTCGCTCACGACCAAGCTGCCGGTGATTGCGGGCATCCTGGCGTTTCTGCTATGCGGCAATACCATCTATACGCTTTACACTATGCCGGGATACACACACTATTGGGACTATTGGTGTACGCTGGCTGCCAGCGCCCTACTGGGTATTTTCTGCCTGCTATTTCACCGACGGCGACAGGAACTGCTGCTTCTGCCCACAGGCATCCTTGCAATCGCCGCCTGTATCACCCCCAGCCTCACCCACTGGATGGTGGTAAGCCTGTTCTTTTTATTTTTGCTGCCAGTACTTTGTCCGCTGCCAAAGTGGGCTTGTCCCCTGCTGCGCATCGCCGGCATAGGATGCTGGCTCGTGGGGGTCTGGAACGTGCTGTTCCCCATGCTGACACGCATTGCCCAGCTCTCTGACGCCGGACGGGCAACGGCTTCGTTCGTTGTACCTTTTTTACTCCGCACTGTGGGAAACGAACCGTTGTGTCTGACGGCACTGCTCCTGCTCGTCTTTTCTCGAAAGCCGCACATTCGCCCCTATTGGATGGACGAACATGACAGCTATGACCGCATTTGGGAATAGTGGGACATTAGAAACTGTCTTCACCACAAGATGCCACGGCAGCTTTTGGGCAGTCTTTGCGCCTGACAAGGTTAGCGCAGAAATTTTACCCAAAAGACGTGCGTATACGTTTATGTGAACGCGCTCGACCCACAAAAAATAAGGGGACCGTTGCAAATGGGCTTGCAACAGTCCCTCTCTTTATACCATAGACTTATGTCTGCTTACATTTCCACGGAGTTGACAAACATCTCATAAATGCAGCGAATCGCCTGTTCGAAATCATTTTCCTTGACCGCCACAATGACATTCAACTCACTAGAACCCTGGTCAATCATGCGTACATTGATACGGGCATGAGCAAGCGCGGCAAAAATCCGTGCCGCTACCCCACGTGTCCGACGCATCCCCCGTCCCACAACTGCAATCAGGGCAATGTTCTCCTCTGTATCAATCGTATCGGGCTGTACAGCCTTCTGTATCTCCGTGCGAATTGTATCCTCAATGCCTTTGAGATGGCTGGAATCCACGATCACCGTCATGGAATCAATGCTTGAGGGCATATGCTCCAGCGGAATATTATGATTCGCCAGCACATTCAGCACATCCCGACAGAACCCGATCTGGCTGTTCATCATATCCTTGTGGATGTTGATGGAGGTGAAATCCTTCTTCCCGGCAATACCTGTAATGGTATACGCAGAGATCTCCTCGTCGGTACTCTCCGGCACAATCATCGTACCCGGTTCTTCCGGCGCATTGGTGTTGCGGATATTGATAGGAATGCCCGCAGAACGAACGGGGAAAATCGCCGCTTCATGCAGCACCGAAGCCCCCATGTACGAAAGTTCCCGCAATTCGGTATACGTAATCGTGCGGATGACCGCCGGATTTTCCACAATGCGAGGGTCTGCCACGAGGAAACCAGAGACATCCGTCCAGTTCTCATAGAGCGATGCCTTCACCGCACCCGCTACGATGGAGCCGGTGACATCGCTCCCACCCCGAGAAAAGGTCTTGACATACCCATCCGCCCCGCGGCCATAAAATCCCGGGATCACGGCATTATCAAGGCCAGCCAGCCGTCCCCGCAGCACGGAATTTGTCTTATCCCCATCGAGACTACCGTCGGCGGTGAAAAAAATCACCTCTGCGGCATCCACAAACGGAAAGTCCAAATAGGCAGCGATGACCTTACCGTTGAGATATTCCCCCCGGCTTGCCGCATAGTCTCTGCCCGCCCGCTTGCGGAAATTTTCGGCAATCGTCTGGAATTCCGCATCGAGCGAAAGCGTCATGCCAAGTCCTTCGATGATCTCCTGATACCGCTGCTGAATCGCCGCCAATTCTTCCTCGAATGCCAGGCCCTGTTCCGCCAGGTCATAGCAGCCATACAACATATCCGTCACCTTTGTATCTGCCGAAAACCGCTTGCCCGGTGCGGACGGAACCACATAACGACGGTTCTTATCTGCCCGGATGATGGCAGCGGCCTTTTGAATTTGATTTGCATCGGCTAAGCTGCTGCCGCCGAACTTTACAACTTTTACACCCATATCTGTCTCCCCAGTGCGCCTGCTCTCTGCGCCCTGCTCCTTATGCTATAATTTATGGCTTTTGCTTCTGCGGACAAGCCCCTCGAAAAACAAGTTCTCCCTCGTCCCGGCGTGCCATAGAAAACGCCGCACAAGGTGGTATGGCTTTCCATACCACCCACTCCAATACGCTCTTTATTAGTATATGCGATTTCCCGACAAAAATCAAGGGGGGAAATACCACAATTTTTTTGGTGATTTCATTGTGTTTTTGTTGAATACGCTTGTTTTTGTGCAGCGGACAACCATTTTTCCTGTCATTCGACACATCCCTAAAAAAGCCGACTGTCCCCGGTAAAGGAAACAGTCGGCTTTTAGCACCTGTCTTTGCAGGTACGCCAAATGCGTTTGCTATGTCATATCATTATGCAGCATCCAGGCTTATCGGAATCGTATCAATGAGGCTGACCAAGAAGCGTAGCAGCGTCACCGCATCCTCCGAACTCAGCACACCATCCTGATAACAATCGGCATTCTGGCGTGCCTGTTCATTCATCTCCACTACACCCGCAATGGCTTTGTTCAGCAGCACGGCATCCACGATATCTATTCTGCCATCCAACGAGATGTCACCGTATACCACTGAATCAACCGACGCAGGCGGTACAGTGGTCGTGGTCGTCGTAGCCGCAGCCGTTGTGGTCTCCGTCGGCTGCGGTTCAGTTGTCTGTGGCAGCGTCGTTTCCGCCGGCTGCGGCTCGGTTGTCTGCGGCAGAGTCGTCTCCGTCGGCTGCGCAGAGGTCGTTGTCTCCACTGGCTGTGATTGTGTCGATTGCGGCGGTGCTGTTGTTACCGGTATTTCCGTCGTGGTTACCGCCGGCACATCACCGACTGCCAGTGCATACCACTGCTGGTCTGCACTGCCGTTTCGTGTCCACTGTACCACATTGCCGCCATTGTCTACAGATGCATCAGCAATGCCAAGGGCACTAGCATCCGCTGACACCTTAGTAATAATACTATAGGATCCATCCGCATTCGGGATGAACTTAAACTGCTGAGCATCGGTTTTGCTCTCAGTATAGATTTCAATATTCGTGCCGTCCGTGGGTTTCGCACGGGTTACATCGAGATAATAGGTCTTTCCATCACCCAGCATAGAGAGGATGTAGTAATAACCATCCCCTGCCGACTGGAGCGTCCAAGTGTTATGGTCTGCCGGTTCATAGGCGCCCCACTGCTGGACATTCGCACCTGCCTCAGCGGCACCATCCTGCACTTCCAAATATTTCTCACTGCCGACGTTCTGAAACTGATATACCTTTGAAGTATCCATCACAGCACCGGGGTCTGTCACCGGCTCAAGCATCCAGTGCTGACAGGCGTGGCCATTGACTTCCCACTGCTGGACATTGGCACCGGAACTGGTTTCAGCGTTGACAACCTCCACACATGACTGCAAATCGGATGCTTTGGTATAAATCGTGTAGGAGCCATCGGCATTCAGTGAGAACAGGAACTGCTGGGCGTACTCCCGAGAACTTTTACTCCAAATCTCCATATTCGTACCATTGTCCGCACTGCCTGCCGTGACATCCAGCAGATAGGTAATCTTATCGCCCACCTGACTATACAAGTAGTAATAACCGTCCCCGGCGGATACTGCCCGCCAGGTGTTGTGTGCAGCACCGCCGTCGGCTCCCCACTGCTGAACATTGGCACCATTTTCGGATGCGCCATCTGCCACTTCCATATACAGGCCGCTATTCACATTCTTCAGCATGAAAATGGTCTGCTCCGGCAGTACCGCTGCGGTTGGCTTCTGCGAAATTGGTGGTGTGATCGGTGTTTCGCCACTCTGCGCTAACACTGTTACATTGGGCTGTGCCGGCAGTGGCTGATCAGAGCCGAGATAAAAGCTGGCGTGCGGTGGCTGGTTGTATGCCGTATTCTGGGCTGACACCTGTACCCGATACTGCGGGTCGTGCATCAGCGTGGTAATGCGGTAATCCGTATCATAGGGCGTGCAGTAAATGCGAACAGACTTGCTGTCCGCCGCCCGGACAATCAGTTCCTCCCGCCAGTCCCCGAACAAATCTGCCGACAGGCAGGGCGTCCCCTTTGTGGTATTGCAAGTATAGTAGCCATCCGTGGACAGCAGGGTCGTCAACTTGCCGTCCTCGCCCATCTTACTGATGGTTGCCGGAGAATCGGTATAGCCATCGAGGATTTCCCGTTCGAGGTCGCCGTCCCAATAGCTAAGGAAGTTCATGGCCGGCCGCCGACAACTCAGCGTATTGCCGCTGCCGTCAAATACATCGTTGCCAAGCCCCCAGAATTCTGCGCCGTCATTGCCCGCCCAGATATTATCGGCACAACACCGGCCGGTATCTCCCGTACCATCCTTGTGGAAGATAATGGTACCTGTTGCTGCATCCACCAGCGATACGCCGTATGGCTTATCCTCATGGCAAAGCCAAAGTTCCAAACCATCCCGTTCCGGCAGCAAATCACCCAGATGCATGGCATCACCATGGCCGGTATTCAAGCACCAAAGCAATGTACCATCATCATCAATGCAGGTAGCACCGGTGACAATTTCCTGTCTGCCGTCCTCATCGACATCTGCCGCCATGCTGTTATGGTTGCCGTCTCCATAGCCATCTGCCGAAGAGCTGTTGCCCGTATCAAACGTCCAGCGTTTTACAAGCTTCTTGTTTACCACATCATACGCTGTGGCGGTCATTCTCGTATAGTAGCCTCGACCGGTGACTACGCTCGGATGCTCACCATCGAGATACGCCACCGTACCCCAGAAACGGTCTACCCGGTTGCCATAGCTATCGCCCCACTTCGAAACCGTCCCACGCGCCGGCTCATAATCAACCGTGTCAAGTGCAGCACCCGTCAAACCGTCAAAGAGGGTATAATACTCCGGGCCAGACAAAACATAGCCGTTCGAATTGCGGTAATCTGCCGAAGCATCACCGATAACCGCACCCACACCGTCCACGGTGCCATCCGCCGTCTTACAGGTCATCTCCGCGCGGCCATCACTGTCAAAATCCGCCACGAAAAACTGGGTATAATGCGCGCCCGCCCGGATGTTTCTACCCAGATCAATGCGCCACAAACGGGTACCGTCTAAGCGATAGCAGTCGATGTATACATTCCCAGTTTTGCCCTTTTGAGAATTATCCTTCGAGTTGGAAGGATCCCACTTTAGGAATAGTTCATACACCCCATCCCCATCCACATCGCCGGTGGAGCAGTCATTCGGAGAATAGGTACAGCCATCTCCCGTGGGCGGCTCCAGATTGATTTCAAAATAACTTTGTGC
>CASDUD010000146.1 GCA_949283725.1 uncultured Ruminococcus sp. | reverse complement strand
GTCTCTGTTGATGAACCCATGGCAAATTCGTCCATATTCATCTTACCAGTAATGACCATCTTTGCCGCCCGAATCGGCTGCATCACTGTGGCATCAAACGGCGGTATATAATTCTCCAGCATCCGAGAGGAACAAGTGGTGCGAATGCCCTTCGTCGAAATGTTATCCTTAATACCGATAGGAATCCCTGCCAGCGGATGCAGCGTTTCACCAGCTGCACGAGCATTGTCCACTGCCTCCGCCTGCGCCAGACAATCGTCACACTGTGTCACGTAGGCACCAACTTTCGACTCCTTCGCTTCAATCTGCTTCAACACAGACGCCGTCAGCTCCACAGCACTACATTCTTTCTTTTGCAGCATCTCCGACAGTTCCGCCGCATTTTTTTCCAAAAGCTCCATATTGATATTCTCTCCTTCTCTTATTCAACCGTTTTGGGAACGACAAGACAACCGGACTGTACTTCCGGCGCATTGGCAAGCATTTCTTCTCGACGGAATTTATGTGCTACAGCCACATCATCTCGCAGCCGCATCGGATGCGCGGCATCTAGTGTCAACTCATCCTCCACGTCTGGCAGACGGTCTACCATATCTACAATAGCAGCCATATCCTTTTCAAATTTTTCTTGTTTCTCCGGTTCGATACGGAGTCTCGATAATTTTGCAATATGTGCAATATCAATTTTCATGCTCAATCGTTCCTTTCCTGAATTTTCTGAAGAAGTTCCGCCTCACTCAGCACAGGGATTCCCAGCGCATTTGCCTTATCCAGCTTGCTGCCTGCCGCTTCGCCTGCCACTACATAGGTCGTTTTTTTCGAGACGCTCTTGCTGACCTTTCCACCATAACGCAGCACCAACGCTTCTGCCGCACTGCGTGTCATTGTCGGTAACGTACCCGTCAGCACACAGGTCATGCCTTCCAGGCGATGATCCTCTACTGCCGTTCCGGCATACGTCATTCGGCAACCAGCTGCCCGCAGATGTTCGATCAGCTTCTGCATATGCGGCTCGTGTAAAGCGGTGACAACGCTCTCCGCCATCACCCCACCAAATCCATCGATCGTCTGCACTTGTTCCACTGTTGCCGCAAGCAGCTGTTCCATCGTGGGAAACTGCGCACAGAGCAGCTTCGCCGACTGAGCACCGATACCTCGAATGCCAAGCGCAAAAATCAGACGATCCAGCGGATTTTGCTTCGATGCAGCAATTGCGCGCACCAGATTTTCTGCCGACTTTTCCGCAAACCGATCCAATTCCATCAGCTGTTCCTTTGTCAGATGATACAAGTCCGCCACGGAATGTACCAGCCCCTTTTCCTGCAAAACCGCCAAAATCTGCGGACCCAACCCATCAATGTTCATCGCATCTTTTGACACAAAGTGAATCATATGCTTCATCAGTTGAGCCGGGCAGTCAGGATTCGGGCAGCGCAGGGCAGCTGCCTCATCATCTCGCACCGCCTGGGTATGACACACCGGGCAGGTTTCTGGAAGCGTATAGGGCTGGCTAGCTGCACTATGCGCTGCAACACGCACCACTTCAGGGATAATTTCCCCTGCCTTGCGCACCACAATTGTATCGCCCAGCCGAATATCTCGCTCAGTAATAAAATCCTGGTTGTGCAGTGTAGCGCGGGATACTTCCGTCCCAGCAAGCTGCACCGGATCAAATACCGCCACTGGTGTAATAACGCCCGTCCTTCCTACGCTAAGTTGTATCTCCCGCAGATTTGTCTCTTTTTCCTCCGGGGGAAACTTAAACGCCGCTGCCCATTTCGGCACTTTAGATGTCGCTCCCATCTCCTCGCGCTGGGCAAAGTCATCAACCTTTACCACCACGCCATCTGTATCATAAGCATAGCCCGACCGCTCGGCAGCAATTTTATCAATTTCCTGCTGAATCTGCTGGAATGTGTAACGCAGTTCGCTGTGGGGAATCACTGTCGAAAAGCCCAGCGACGTCAGATAGGCCAGCGATTCAATATGCGACGTCAGTTCCACACCCGTAACCTGCTGAATGTTGAAAATCCAGATATCCAAGCCGCGCTGCGCCGTAATCGCAGGATTTTTCTGTCGAAGAGAACCGGCAGCCGCATTCCTCGGATTTTTCGCCGGTTCCTCCCCATCCTGCTCCTGCTGTGCCACCAGTTCCGCAAAGCGCTCTCGAGACATATACACTTCCCCTCGCACCTCCAAAAACGGCGGCGCATTTTGCAGCATCTGGGGGATATGCGCTATGGTCTTGAGATTTTCTGTCACATTCTCCCCTACAAAACCATCACCCCGCGTCGAACCCCTGGTAAATACACCGTTGATATATTCGAGCGACACACTCAAGCCATCAATTTTCGGCTCTACGACAAATGCAGGAGCCTGCAGTGTTTCTTGACATCGATGAACAAAAGCGGCCATCTCTTCCGCAGAAAAGACATCCTGCAAACTCATCATCTGTACCGTATGCGGCACCTTTTCAAATACCTTGGACACAGTGCCACCCACGTGTTTGGTGGGAGATTCTGCATCTGCAAACTGTGGAAATGCCGTTTCCAGCTGTTCCAGTTCCCGCATCAACTGATCATACACATCATCCGGTAGAGTTGGACGATCCCAGTCATAATATTCCCGGTTATACTGCGTCAGCTTCTGTCGCAGTATTCCGATTCGCTCCTGTGCTTGTTTTTCTTCCATATCACCTATGCGCTCCTTGTTCTCTGCCAGTATGCCTGGCATACGTTTTTATTATAGCACATTTTTTCTTTCTATGCTAGACCTTTTACAATTTTTTCATGGATTTTTTGAAGAAACGCTGTCCCCAGTTTCTTCTGGAGTTCCGCCGAATTCTACATAAGCATCCGGTACATCTCCGACAATAACCGTCTCTGCCAAAAGATACTCATAGACCGCCTCTGCAGTTGTCTGTGCAAAAGGAATTGCCGCCTGCACCTGTGCCGTCACCTGTATCCGAATGGTATGACAGGTCTGGTTTACCCCAGCAGAAGTAAGCGTACTGATAAGTTTGACCTCTGCGTTGCCAATTGGCATAAGCCGTACCTTCACATAGGGGCCTCGCCCAGAAAAAATCCATATGCCTGTAGCTGTACCTAGCGAAGCGTGAAGTTCTTCCCCCTGACACGCTGCCAACTCTGTCTGTACCGTTTGGAACAAATCAGATTGCAGCTGATTGACCGTTTCTGCCCGTACCTCTGCAGCAGTGACACGGCCGTTTGAATCATATTGCAGCGACGAAAGGTCTTGATAAGAAATCGGCTGCTGTTCCAGAACGGATGCCACGCTCTCTGCCAATACTGCTGTGACAAAGCGTTTGGTTTCCGCCGCACACACGGCGCACAAATTGGGGCGCAATGCCCTGTCGAGCCGAATGCACCCCAAAAGCAACAAAAGCACAGCAAGCAAAAAACACAGCAGAGAACGTACCGTCCGATTTCGCGTTTTATAAGCTTGTTTTC
>CASDUD010000145.1 GCA_949283725.1 uncultured Ruminococcus sp. | reverse complement strand
AATTCAATTGTTTTTCAATATAGCAACTGATTTCCTTTTTGATAGACATCATTCTTCACCTTCTTTCTGATACGGATATATCTTCCACACCTGGCTTTTGAATATAGAAAATGCCTTAGGCGCAGCATACAGTACAGGTTTTTTCTTGTCCTTTCCTTCAATATAATGTCCCACAAGCGCAGATTCCGAAGCATTCTCTATGCACTCTTCCGCGTAGCGGATGGCGATCTGTCGAGCTGCATTTTGCCATGCCTGAATTTTTTCCGGTTTTCCGTCCAAATCATCCGGATCGATCGTTCGCAGCCATTCCCGGAAAGGCACATCCAATCGGTAATACAACTGCGCTTTTGCCTGTTCCCCCGCACTTTGGGTATCATTATCGCTGCCGCCCTCTGCAATATAGAGGTTTCGTGCAAAAAAGGCTGTCTTCCCCGCAAGTTCCTCACATTTCTGAATCTCATGCATGATATCATTGCGCCAGTCTCTGCCAACTTCGGAGAGTAGGGCGGCGTGCATGGTAAGGGAGTCAGAAAAGATATTTTTGACAAAAAAATCTTTATCTCCATATTCTACAGAAACAATAGCAGTCCGCAGCATACATGAGGCAGGAATCAGCCTTTGACCATACACATAATTCTCATACCAATTCAAAACCCCTGCACGATGATTTTCTTCTTCACGATATAATGTTGAAAACTCTCTCCACATCTGCTTTGTAGAATCATGTCTTTTGGGGGTGTAAAACTCATTTGCCTTACTAGGCGTTCTCCAGACTGTCATCGGCTCAAAGAAAGCATTTTCTTTCTGAAAAAAGTCCCCACCCAAAAGGCGGTATCCGGTCACTTCATCTTGATTGCGAATCAGAAGAATCCGACGGGATTGTAATGTATAAAGGGCTGCGAGATTGTCTGGCACCGCAATTTCAACACGCTCCGCGCTAGGGACAACGTCACATTCCCACAATGGCTTTTGTACCGCCTGCACTTGATTTTCCTGAATCATTACCAAATTTAGCAGTAATGTTTCAAAAAGGTTATTGCCTGTCAGGAAAATCAACCCTAATTTCCCGAGCCATCCCACGCCCGGGGACGGAAGTTTTCCGCCATTTTTGACTTTTCCCTCTTTCGTTGGCTTGGAAGATGTATCATCATATGCATTGAGATATAAAAGCCATCTTGCCGCCTGTGCATATGTCAGCGCATTTTTTTCTTCTCCTGAGTAGGAAGAAAATAATCTTATTTTATTACTACTCTCTGATATTTCGCCATTTAGCTTTGGCGCATTGTAATCGGTTCCAATTGCCAGTCCCGCAACCTGTCCAAATGGCCGTTCTGGATGAAATAGCCAAAATCGCTCGTGCCATTGCTGCAAGTATGATCGCACAGCTGTTTCTGAAAATTCCCCTTTATCCCACAGTGCCTTCCAACGCCGTATGGTGTCCTTTTTGCGATCCTCCAACGGCGCATCCACACCGTTTTCATCCACCCGTGAAAATATCGTGTGCAGTACCGCAAGCATCAGACGCATGACAGCGATATCCTGTGTGGGCAATTCTCCGGCCAGTGAGCGATATCGATGTGCATGAAGGATCGCATCAGTAAGTGAAACTTCCGTTCGTGTACAGTCCTCTTTCATCACCCGAATCCATGGTTCATCCAACAGGTTAAATTCTACATCCTGCATATTCCTCCCACTCCTTTTCATTTTGTAGTCTGCTCTTTTTCATATTGCAATCCATTTTCTGTGCTATATCGCAAGCGATAGCCTGCCAAATTTGTCTCACCGTTTTCATCGAAAAACAGTACCAGCTTTCCTTTGAGCCAGTGAGAATTCTGCCATTCTGCCGCATATTGTATGTTCTGGGTTTCCAGTGCCTCAATCGTTTTGTCTATATTCCACGGCTGACAAAATTGACTGGGTAAACGGAGTTTTTGCGAAGCGATTCGAATACACATTTGCTCCGAAGGATCAGCTGGCAATGCTGTTCCATCCAAAAAGCCCATCGTACCATCCGATTTTCTCTGCATCGCAAGTACTTCCAGTGAGGCGATCCCATCTCGCACCGAGGCTTCCGCCTTGCTGTCGTCGTTGGCTTTGATGCTTCTGGCAAGCAACCCATGGATGGTATCGTCCATAGAATCATCTGGCCTGTCCAGCAAAAATGCCCGAGCACGGCTCCGCGCCTTTTGCATATCGGAAGTGTAGGTCTGATATATCTCACTTTCGTCAGAAGCACTGTATACCTGCTGAACAAGCGGTGAAATATCATCCGGAAGTGTGATTTTTTTCGGTATCTGTCGAAGTGTTTCCTGTAACAGCCAATCACCATATATCACTTGAGATCCGGTTTTTTTCTGTCCATCGTATTCATTCGTCAGCACATAGCAGACCGGAGTCTGCACGGTCTCCGGCCGATTTGCGCGCAGATGTCGATGAAGTCTACCCATCCGCTGCAACAGTAGATCCATCGGGCAGATATCCGTGATCAGCAAATCAAAATCAATATCTAGAGACTGCTCCAGCACCTGTGTGCCAACGACTACAAAACCCTTTCGCATAGCAGGGTCACTGGCTTTTCCAGTATGCGTGACAAGAATTTCCTCTTTCTTGGCGCGGTCAGGCATGATGTACTGGGCATGATATAAAAGTACTCGTTCTGTTACTTCCCTGCGAATCAGATCGGCCATATGCTGTGCCCGATTCACCGTATTCAGAATCAGCCCTACACAGGCGCCTGACTGTACCGCACGATGTACAATACCAAGCACCTCTTCATCTTGCGCCTTTTCTATCCGGATGGTTTTTCGACTTCCAGTGTATGGAAGGGGGTGCTGATGCGCATCATTCCCATCTGTCCACGTCAACAGGGGATAGGCATTACTTTCCGCTATATATGGGTCCAATCGACTGTTTTGGCTATAGGCTTGTATGAGTGCCGCTCTGCGCTGGGCAGGAAGCGTGGCAGACAGAAGAATCACGGGCGTATGGTAGGCACCCAACCATTGCAGTGCCCGTTCCAGATACTGATTCATGTAGGCGTCATAGGCGTGTACTTCATCTATGATGATCACTTTTTCAGAAAGTCCTAAGTGCAGCAGCATGACGTGCCGCCGTCGGAGGGCAGACATCAGCATCTGGTCTACCGTTGCTACCACAAATCCCGCCAAGCAGGCCTTCTTGTTTTCGCAGAACCAGCTATGCACAACAAGTCCGCTATCTGTTTCTTCCGCCGGGATGCCGCGCTGAATTTTTCGGAACGTTGGGTTCAAATCGGCACTGGCGTGCTTTAATTGAATGGCGTGATATTCTGATTCGGATTGCTTCTCACCCCAGTCCTGTATTCTGGGGAATATGCCATTGGCAGTTGCCTGGGTGGGCAATCCAAAAAACAGCCCATTTTTCCCTAGTTTTGACGCAAGTAATTCTGCTGCTGATAACGCCGCTTCCGTTTTTCCGCAGCCCATAGGGGCTTCCAGAATCAAAATGCCTGGTGAAGACGTGCGTTCTATCACTTGCAAGACGGTTTTCTGCACATCATTTGGAAAGAAACCGAACGCATTCTGAAATTCCGTATCACTGTAGGCAGAACGAACCGATGTCCACATGGCAGGAAAATCGACGTGCGACCATGCATACGCTGCACGCTGTGCAGAATCTACAACGTCCAGTGTATCATCTACCTGGCAAAGTGGGAAAAAATTCGTATTGCTGGCGATCCAATCCGCCATGATCAAAAGACCACTGAGCAGCATCTGTGCGTGTGGCAAAAGTTCCGGCAATTCATCCCAAGAATGCAAGCCTGCCTCCGCAAGTGCATGGTCAACGATTGCCTGCCATGCAGCTTCCAGAAGCTTTCGGTTTTCTGCCTGGTCTCCGAAATAATTGCGGTACCCCAAAATGTCACATTTGGGTTGGTTGAGATCTTGGTTAAAAATATCCACAGCTTCCGTCGGCACACCATGATGGGCACCAACGACGGCGGCGACACTCTCCGGACAGTGCAAATATCGGAGAATAACTTCACCGACCAATGCGTGGGGCGTATCCCGCGCTTTGGAAAAATCCATCGCATTCGGAAAACACAGCCCATAGTGTTCCAATACCTGCATCCGTCCAGAGACATGATACGATATGCGGCATTGAAAGGAAATCGTCGCTTTACCAATATCATGCACAAGCGCAAGAAATATGGCGCACTGTCTCAGTTGATGACGCTGAAGTCCACAGGATTTTTCATAGGAATCAGAAACGAATTCATGAAGCAGCCTTTTCATAATTTCGGCAGTATCTGCATGATGATTCCACAGCGAGAGCCATTGCGATGTATTTGCACCCGATTTTGCTATAAAAAATTTCTCTATCATGATAATTTCCCCAGTATGTAAAGTACAATGACAATGCCAGCACACATCGGTACTTTTCGACTTCTTCCATTTTCCTTCACCGCATTTGTGAAGACAGGTTCTTAGATTTTATCATGTGCCATCTTGTATATTTTTTACACAAAAAAAGCATTTTCTCCGTCTTTATTTCATACACTGTTCTTTTATTTTCGTTTCCATTATACCATCAATTGTCTAAAAAGTCAACATATTTTTGGAAAAATTCGCTAGATAAAGCATATTTTGACAGGGATTTTATACGAATTCTACAGTGGAGGGAGAGAGGCGCATAACCCATAATATTTTATGTATATACGGAAACACCGCACAAAGATTGCGCATTAGACGTTCTTTGTGCGGTGTTACTTTTTTATGTATCTTCCAGTACACAGATTTGGGCGGCTTTTTCCTATCCTTTTTCATCGAACTCACGTTAAATCATGCCAAAAACAATGATATGAAGAACTTATTATCATTATCAAACATTCCATCATAGCTTTCATATCATGTACCATATCGGAATGAGAAATATCTCTGTACTTCATTATACATATTACCTCCAAGAAACGCCAGTTCATTCCAACCAGTACGATGCCGTTTTTGAAAAAAATACGATTTTGTGCGTCGTAAATCATACATAAAGTGGGGAACACAAACTTTTTCGTAACAATTATCTATGACTAATTCCTGATTCACTCTCGCTCAATCCACAAGTGACAGCGTGACTGTAACATTCCCATCCCCGAGGATCTCCTGCAACTCTTCTTTTGTGATATTCTCTACTCGTCCAAGCCTTGTGAACGTCCACGAATTTGTGTCATAATACAATACAAACTGATTTCCCTGATACAAAATAATATCACCATAATCTGCGTCAATGGGTTCGTCGTTTCTCGGCAGCGTCTGCGGCAGAGTCCCGACCTTTTCAAAATTCGCATAATCATGCAGTTCGAGTGTAAGCGGCTCTGTTGTTAAAAGTTCTGCCAGTGCTTGCGCTGAGGTATTATCCGCCAGGGTTGCTGTCAGCGTATGGCCGTTGACTGCAATTTGCATCTTAGTTTTCACCTCCTCTTCGGTCAGCGCAAGGGTGTCTATCCATTCTGCTACGCTTTGCTCTGATGTAGTGCCAGAAAAGCGTCTGCCCGCAAGCTGGTTTCCGATGGGAACGCCGAGATTTGCGATATTTCTCTCGCTTGCAGCAATGCCGCTGTTTCCAGAAGTGCAGAAGGGGATCAGCGTTTTGTCAGAGAACGCATAGCTTTCTAAAAATGTATCAATGATCCGAGGTTCTTCGCCCCACCATATGGGATAGCCAAGAAATACCACATCATAGGCTTCCATGTTATCTACACTGCCGGCGATTTCCGGACGAAATGCCGCATCGCTCTGCTCCTGATTCGCACGGCAGCTGCTATTGGTGTAGTCAAGATCTTCAGCTGTATAAGGGATCGCGGCTTCTATCTCAAAAATATCGGCGCCAGTGATATTGGTGATATGATTCGCAATGTTTTCGGTATTGCCTGTGGCAGAAAAATAGGCAACCAGGATATTGCTTGTGTTTTCTGCATTTTGACCTGCATATTCTTGTTTCATCAAACATAGATCAAACACATTCCAGATGTTATCTCCGTTCAGATCATAGGGTTTTTCAGAGAGATCCTCCTCGGTCGGCTTGTCAAGTAAGAAATCCTGTAAATTCCGGATATCTTGCATTGTGTACGACGCGGCGCCAACTTTTTCTGTTTCCGCATGACTTGTGACGCTGATGAGCAATGGCGATGACAGCAAAAAAAGGGTTAGGATGAAAGCTGAGATGATTTTTTTCATAAGGATCCCCCTTATTACGCTTCAATGTTCTGATTTCCAGTAGACCAGACGTGCTGCTGGCTGGCGGCCGCGGGTGTATTCTGCGCCATAACCCCCGCCAGCTTGTGCGGGATATAGAGTGCTTCTAGATAGGCAATCTCTTCCGGTGAGAGAGATATATCAACTGACTTTGCTGCGCCCTCAATATGGTGCAGTTTTGTAGCGCCGACTACAGGAGCGGTCACCTTAGTCAAAAGCCAGGCGAGGGAAATTTCGGTCATGGAAACGCTTCGTTTTTCTGCCAGATCTGCTACTCTTTGGATGATCTCATTGTCCTGTGCCGCAGTGGCATCATACTTGAATTTCGCATAACGATCCTCTTCCAGCCGTTTTGTGGTTTCGCCTGGCAATCGGGAAAGTCTGCCGCCAGCCAGTGCACTATAAGGCGTCATGGCGATATTGTCCTCTGCACATAGCTTTGCCATTTCTCGTTCTTCTTCCCGGAAAATCAGGTTATAGTGTCCCTGTACAGAGACAAATTTGGCAAATCCCTCTTTTTCCGCCAGTGCGTTTGCCTTGGCAAGCTGATAGGCAAAACAGTTGGAAATGCCGATATAACGCACCTTGCCCGCCTGCACCATTCGGTTAAGTCCGTCCATGATATCATAAAGCGGCGTTTCATAGTCCCACATATGATAGATATACAAGTCGATATAAGTCAGTCCCAGATTCTTCAGACTGGTATCCACCATTCGTTCAATATGTTTCTGGCCACTGATGCCCGTGGCAATGTCATTTAGTGTGCGGGGCAGAAATTTGGTGGCCACGACCACATCCTCTCGCTTGGCAAAATCTCGGAGCGCACGTCCTAAATACTGTTCACTAGTACCACTCTGGTAACCAATGGCTGTATCAAAAAAGTTCACACCCAGTTCCAGACCACGCCGAATGATCTCCCGGGAATGTTCTTCATCCAGCGTCCAGCTGTGCTGACCATTTTGGGCATCACCAAATCCCATGCAGCCCATGCAGATGCGTGAGACGTTTAGTTGTGAATTGCCGAGTTTTGTATATTGCATTTTCTGTCCTCCTTCATCCTTACGATAAGCGGGCATAGGTTTCTTCGTCCACTTCTTCGAGCCATTCGTTTGCCGTTTCCTCACCCGGTACCTCGATGGCAATATGAGAAAACCAGCTGGTCAGTTTCAATAGACACATCCCGATTGATATGATTTGGCTTCATTCTTTTCATCATCCCATTTTTCTTTACGAAATTCTGAAAAATATGCTCATTTCCCGAAAGACATACATTTTCCGATCACATCTCCGGTTTGCAAATATTCATAAGTGGGCATCTCAAACAGAACCGGCTTTAAGCTGCGATAATCCAGCTTGCCCGCTTTGGTCAGCACACTTTCTTCCGCATAAGTGTGGTTGATGGTACAGATGAAATTCTCAAAACCGTTTGTCTCGTAAATATCCTCCACACTGCACTCCATAATAACAGGTGCCTGAGAGATCATCGGCACGCCTTCTTCTGAAAGCGTGAAATCAAAGAGCATGGATTTATCCTCCTTGCTGCCGCTGACGCATCCGGCACGATCGGCTTTTGCAAGCATAGCTTCATCCACAATATTGATGGACAGCTTTTTGTGTGCCTTGATGCCCTGGTTGGTATAGTGCGGCTTTGCCAGACTGACCATTACATGGTCATGTCCCATAATGCCTAGATGTCCGACCAGCAGCCAGTTGGGCTTTCCATTTACCATAGCACCAACGACAACAAGTGGTGTGGGATACAGCGCGAGTGTGTTTCCGATGTTCT
>CASDUD010000144.1 GCA_949283725.1 uncultured Ruminococcus sp. | reverse complement strand
CTTTTCTCTGCGAAAACTTAACTACTCGTTGACGAAACCGTGCTTCCTGTGCTATACTATTCATCAGAACAACTCCCTTTTTGATACTTTGTTTTGGTGGTACTTAACATTATATCATTTTTGGAGTTGTTCTTCTTTTTTTATTGTCAACTATCTATTGTATCATAACAACACAAATTTTTATACATAATGTACAAGACAACAAAAGCGATTTTGAAAAATTGACAAATGGAAAGGTAAGTGGTATAATGAGAATGATTTTAAATAAAGAAGGGATAAATATTGTATAATCCATATTCGCTTCGTGCAGAATCATTTATTGACCACGCAGAAATTCTTGATACGCTGGCATATGCTCGAGAAAATGCCCAAAACACATCCCTGTGCGCTGATATTTTGGCAAAAGCTGCACAGAAAAAAGGACTCACACACCGAGAAGCAACAGTTCTGTTGTTCAACAAAGATCCAGAAGTGACAAAAGCTATGGAACGCCTTGCCAAGCAAATTAAGCTGGATCTCTACGGAAATCGCATCGTTATTTTTGCGCCGCTGTACCTATCCAACTACTGCATCAATGGCTGTGTCTACTGCCCGTACCACGCCAAAAACAAACATATTGCCCGAAAAAAACTGACACAAGAAGAAATTATCCGAGAAGTTACTGCGCTGCAAGATATGGGACACAAGCGGCTTGCCATTGAGGCGGGCGAGGATCCGATACACAACCCAATTTCCTATATTCTGGAATGCATCGACACCATCTATCACATCCACCACAAGAACGGTTCCATCCGCCGAGTCAACGTCAACATTGCTGCCACAACAGAAAAGGAATATCGTATGCTGAAAGAAGCGGGCATCGGCACATATATCCTGTTTCAAGAAACATATCATAAAGCGTCCTATGAAAAGCTGCACCCCACCGGACCGAAGCACGACTATGCCTACCACACCGAAGCCATGGATCGTGCCATGGCGGGTGGTATCGACGATGTAGGACTTGGTGTATTGTTCGGGCTGGAGAACTATCCCTATGAACTCGTAGGTCTGCTCATGCACGCCGAGCATTTGGAAGCAGTACATGGCGTAGGCCCACATACCATCAGTGTCCCCCGTATCAAGCGGGCTGATGATATCAATCCCGATGATTTTGACAACGGCATTGACGATGACACCTTTGCCAAAATCTGTACCATCATTCGACTAGCCGTTCCCTATACCGGCATGATTATCTCCACACGGGAGAGCAAATCCGTGCGGGAGCGACTTCTGCCGCTAGGCATTTCTCAAATCAGCGGCGGTTCTAAAACAAGCGTAGGCGGCTATGTGACACCGGAATCAGAAGAGGATAACTCCCAACAGTTTGATGTCAGTGACCAGCGTACGCTGGACGAAGTCATTGCCTGGCTATTGGAACTGGGTTATATTCCTAGTTTTTGTACCGCTTGTTACCGGGAGGGACGGACGGGTGACCGATTTATGTCTTTCTGCAAAAGCGGACAGATCCAAAACTTTTGCCACCCCAATGCACTGATCACCTTACAAGAATACTTGCAGGATTACGCCTCGCCACACACCAAGCAGATAGGTGAATCACTGCTACCGGAGTTGTTGGAACAGATTCCAAACTCAGCCACCCGAGAAAAGACCCGGCAGTATCTCCAAGAGATCGCTCAAAAGAACGCACGAGATTTCCGATTTTAGGGCTTGTTTGAAAAATCCATACACTTGTAAAAATGTCCATAAACCGCTGTTTGCGTCGTCGAAAATTCTTTTTACGAGGACAAGCTATAAGAGACTGTCATAGAAGAAAGATAGAAAGAAGGCTGCTGTTATGGAACAGACGAGAAATGAAACGCCACGTGCCGACCGCATTCACATCGGCTTTTTTGGACGGCGCAATGCGGGTAAATCTAGCCTTGTCAACGCACTTGCCAACCAGACTGTTTCAGTGGTCTCACCGATAGAGGGAACTACGACCGACAGTGTAGAAAAGGCAATGGAGTTGCTGCCCATCGGACCAGTGGTACTGATTGACACGCCCGGTCTGGATGATACCGGCATCTTAGGTGAATTGCGTATGGCACAAACCAAGCGGGCACTCACCCATACCGATCTTGCCATCCTAGTAGTGGATGCTACGAAAGGCATGACAGAAGAAGACCAAGCCATCTATGCAAAGCTGCGGGCGCAGGAAATTCCTACGCTAGTGGTATGGAATAAGTGTGACCTTGTCCAACGGGATGTACTGCCGAAAGATAGTGTGCCCGTCAGTGCTGCCAACGGAACAGGTGTTGCCGCACTAAAAGAAAAACTTGGGCAGCTCTTCCAATCCCAGATGGCGGGAAAAGAAACCCGAACTATTTTGGGAAATGGAATTGGCCGGGAGGACATTGTGATTTTGGTGACACCCATCGACGAATCTGCCCCCAAAGGGCGTATGATTCTGCCGCAAGTACAGGCCATCCGGGACGTTCTCGATAGAGAAGCCGTCTGTTTTGTCACCCAGCCGCAACAGTTGGCGTATGTACTGGCATCGCTGGAAACGCCGCCAAAACTTGTGGTGACGGACAGCCAGGCGTTCGCCCAGATAAAGGATCTGGTTCCAGAAGAAATTCCTCTGACCTCCTTCTCCATCCTGTTCGCCCGATATAAAGGCGTTTTGCAACAGGCATACGACTGCGTGAAAGGACTGGAAACACTGCCGGAAAACAGTACCATACTCATCTCTGAAGGATGTACGCACCATCGTCAGTGCAATGATATTGGTACTGTCAAACTGCCTCACTGGATTATGGAACATACTGGAAAACCTTTTCAATTCCAGTTTACCTCTGGAAACGCTTTCCCGGAAGATCTTTCCCCCTATCAGATGATTGTCCATTGCGGTGGCTGCATGCTCAACCCAAAGGAAATGGAATCCCGCGCAAAGCGTGCTACACAGCAGCATATCCCCTATACCAACTATGGCGTTCTCATCGCCTATCTGCATGGTATCTTAGAGCGCAGCCTCTCTTTTTTGCGGACGATAGGTCTATAAGGGAGCATTTGTTCCGTAGTTCCGTATCAAAAAATAAGAGTCCAAAAATACCCCATACTGCAAAAATATCATCGCAGTATGGGGCGTTTTTCATATTTGTTTCAGCAGAAAGTATCCTTCTTATGACTGCTTGTGCTTTTGTACAGCAGTGATAACTGCTTTTATTAACTGAATTACTAACATTGAGCCTATGCTCAGTCCATAAACTGCACCGATCAGTGCGCCGGACAAACCATTTTCAATCTGGAACAGACCATGCAGTGCCGGAATCCAGAGTACCGCATTAATCAATACCATCCCAGCGGCAAAAGCCAAGATTCCAAATTTGTTATTGAAAAATCTCTTAGTAAAGAGTACTGGCTCATCCGCCTTACAGCTAAATCCATGAAACAAACGCGACATACAAAGGGTGGCAAATGCCATGGTCATGGCAGCACCATCGCTCTGGAACCAATAACCCAGCAGAAATGCCATAATGGTAGCAATACTAATGACAACGCCGGAATAGCTGACGCGCATAAGGAAGTCCTTTGTCAGAATGGATTCATTGGCGGGACGAGGCTTTTTATGCATCACGCTATCAGAGTGCGGCTCCAATCCCAGAGCAATCGCCGG
>CASDUD010000143.1 GCA_949283725.1 uncultured Ruminococcus sp. | reverse complement strand
CATTCGCCGCCATGGCACGCTCTAAATTCACCATCGAGCCGGGGCGTAAATGTCCCAAGTTGCTTCTCCGCAGTGTTTCTGGCATGACATCCGCCGTAAATCCGCCATCATCCATGGCGATCACTGTTAAGCACACGCCATTAACAGCGATGCTGTCACCAATTTGGGTATCGTCTAAGACCTTCGACGCACATAGTGTCAGTTCACACCGAGTAGGTGACTGGGTGAGCCGTTTCACCGTACCCATTTCTTCCACAATGCCTGTAAACATTACCGAATCTCCTTTCGGGTGTATTCCAACAGCAAGTCATCCTCAAGCTGTGTGATTTTCGGTGGATTCAGAAGTATTGCCTCTGCCGGTGTCCGAACCCTCATTGCACCTATGGGGGATAGCCCATCGCCACCGAATAGCTTCGGCGCCAGATAAACTTGAATCAAATTGGCACATTTTGCTTGTAATGCTGCCGCATGGATGGCCGCACCGCCTTCTATAAGGACGCTGTCAAGTCCGCGCTGCCCCAACATCGTCAGGCAGTCCCGGATGGAAATATGTTCGCCTAAAAGCGGTGCCTTTAGTACCGTTACGCCCTGTTTTTCCAGCACCTGCTGTTTTTCTATATCTGGGTCATGACAAAAGACAATGACCGGAATTTTCCGTGCTGTTTGTACCAGCTGGCAGTCTAGTGGCAGGCGTAGGTGGGTATCCAGCACGACCCGTACCGGATGGATGGGATTTTCACATCGGCAACTGAGCATGGGGTCGTCTGCCAATACCGTGCCAATGCCTACACAGATGGCAGCAACACGCTTCCGCGTCAGCTGGACATGATTTCGGGCAGCCTCGCCCGTCACCCAATTTGATGCGCCCCCGGCACAGGCAATTTTCCCGTCCGCTGTCATCGCATATTTCAGGATTACATAGGGTGTTTTTGTGGAGATATAGTGAAAGAAAATGGGGTTGAGCGAATCGCATTCTTGCCGCAGAAAATCTGTCACCACTTCTACACCGTGCGCCCGCAGATATGTGACACCTTTCCCAGAAACCAAGGGATTGGGATCACGCGAACCGATATAAATCTTTCGAATGCCGCTTTTTACAACCGCCTCAGTGCATGGCGGCTGTTTGCCGTGGTGACAGCATGGTTCCAAGGTAACATACATTGTCGCCCCTATGGGGGACTGCGTGCAATTTTTCAGGGCGTTGCGTTCGGCGTGGAGATCGCCATATCGGGCGTGGTAGCCCTCGCCGATGATCTTGCCGTCTTTGACGATCACCGCACCGACCAGCGGATTGGGATTGGTAAAGCCGATGCCGCGTTTTGCCAGCAAAATAGCACGGCGCATATAAAAGGTATGCAGCGTCATGGTATGGAACACCGCCTTTCGAAAAATCATCCTTTTGCACCCGCAAAGATGCAAAAAACACCTGCCCATGGCAAATGTACCACAGGGCAGGCGAGAATAACCAGATCATGCTGATATGGCTGAATATACGTCTGTATGGGGGAAACGTGTGAAAACGCACTGCTTCTCTCATCCGGACTTTACCGTCGGTTTCGGAGTTACACCGAATCAGCCAGACACACTGGCTCGCAGACTTGGGACAGAAGACTGTCTCTTCACTGCCGGTTATGAATTGCACAATACCCTGAAGCAAATTTTGGTTTGAGAATAGTATAGCACAGTAGGGGAAATTTGTCAAGGCATAATAAACGAGGAAAATTGCCATACTGTTGTCATGTTGTGGCATTTTCCATTTTGGGGACATATGCGGCGCCATTTCAAAAAATTTGACATTTCTCAAAATCGTGCTATACTCAATAAGAATCTGTTTTCGCAAGGTGCCAAAAAATTGCGGTGACATCTTGTGAAGGCAGATTCTCAGCGATTCCCTAGGGTAATAAGCAGGTCTATGCCCAATACGGCGGCGCAGACGATGCCGGCGAGGACAAGCGTGCGTGGATTGCAGCGGGCTTTCAGTCGTTTCCACAGCGGCAGCACGCCAAAAAACAGCAGCAGCGATAAAGCGCCAAACAGTAGACTGCTGAGCAGCGAGATGCGCCCCTGAAAGTGCAGCGGCCAGTCGGCGTAACTCCAGAGCGTCATGTCGAGTGCGATCTCCAGTAGATAGGCGCACACGAGTTCCAGCCCTGTGCTGACCAGCGTTCCCGTGAGAAACACGGCAACTGCAAGCTGGATGCCGGTGCATTTTTGAAGGAACGGGATGCGGAACAGGGTGCATAAAAGCAGCGCAAAAAAGCCGTAGATGGGACATACGGGGAGATGAAGCAGTCCCCGGGCAAAGAAACCGCAAAATCTGCCCCATATAAGTGAGGTTAGGATGGTTTCGTAGCACCACCCAATCAACCCGCATATTGTGATGAACAGCATGGCACGGCATATTATCTGTCCCACAGTTTTTATGTGTGTCATCTCATTCCTCCCGGTGCAGTACCAGCGGTTTGTGATAGGGCAGACAGCGTGAATCTGACTGATGCCCTACGTCGGGTGTCTGGGCAACGGGCAGTTCCGGTCGGCCTAGGATTTCTAGTACTCGTGTATAGAATTGATTTTTCTCAGAGATTCCATGGAATTGCCCCAGCAGCACGCCGCAGCACTGGTCAAAAGCCCCTATGTGTCTATACTGGTACAGCATCGTTTCCATGCGGGGCAGGTCACCGGAATGACTCTCCAAAAATAAGATTTGACGGGTGAAGTTTGGCTGCCATGGTGTGCCTGCCAGCTTTAGCGTGCAGCGGGTGTTACCGCCGCAGAGCGTGCCCTCCATATGTTCGCCCTGTAGAAATGTGTATCTGGGTGGCAGTAGTGCTGCATCCCCACGTTGCACCCACATCTGTATTTGTTTTTGCACACTCAATTCCTTTTTTAGAAACTTTGCCTGAAAATAATAGACAGGTACGCCGGCCAGTTGGTACAGCGGGTTGAGCAGTACCGAGACATCGCTGTATCCAAAAAAGGGCTTCGGCGTTTTAGCGATCTCGGCAAAGTCTAGGTAAGACAAAACGGCGTTGGCGGCGTCTCCGCCGGAAATGTCAAAAATGGCTCCGATATCTGGGCGGCGGAACGTCTCCATTAGGTCACGGGCACGCTGTGCCGGTGGCAGCGTTGTGTTGTCCGGTTGGCAGCAGGCGGAGGGAAAAATTTCCGTGCATAGCCCCATCTTCGAAAAGATGGAACAAAGGTCGTAAAATTCCTTGGGATCTGAAACATGGGAATTTGAACAGCCGATCAGAGCAACGATAGATTTTGAAAAAAATGGATCCATAGGCCGGCTCCTTTCAATATGGTTTTTGAAAACAGTATAGCATGAAAAAAACGCCTTTGTCAACGCTGAAACGGTTTAATTTTTTATAAAAAAAAGCATTTCTCTTGTTTTACTTTCGTTATTTTATATTTTCGGGCAAAACACAGCGTTTTACCTAGTAAAAAGAGGATTTCCTGAAAAAAATCTTGAGAATTTACGCAAAAGCTATTGACATACTAGTTGAGATGTGTTATTATTAAGACAGTTCAAAACACAGTAGCGAAAAGCAGGAAAAAACACCCGAAACGTAAGGACTTTTTTACTGAAAAAAGCCGCTGTGATTTGCAAAATCCAATTTAAATTCCGCTGGACTTTTCCAGCAAAGGGGAGATTTTTAAAATGGCAGATACGATGGCAAAAGCATGGGAAGGTTTTGTCGGTGGCGCATGGGAAAAGACCATTGACGTGCGCGACTTTATCCAGAAGAACTACACTCCATATGAAGGGGACGAGAGCTTTCTGGCAGAGCCAACAGAGGCAACCAAGACACTGTGGAGCGAAGTAATGGAGCTCTTCAAGCAGGAGCGCGAGAATGGCGGCGTGCTGGATATGGACACCAAGATTGTTTCAACGGTGGATTCGCACGAGGCTGGCTATATCCACAAGGAACTGGAACAGATCGTAGGTCTGCAAACTGATAAGCCACTGAAGCGTTCTTTGCAGCCGTTCGGCGGCATTCGTATGGCAGAAGAGGCCTGCAAGTCTTATGGCTATGAAGTTGATCCGGAAATCAGCTATATTTTTAAGCACTATAGAAAGACACACAACGAAGGTGTATTTGATGTATATACACCGGAGATGCGTTCGGCTCGTCACAATGCTATCATTACAGGTCTGCCGGATGCCTATGGCCGCGGTCGTATCATCGGGGACTATCGCCGGGTGGCATTGTACGGCATTGACCGCCTGATTGAAGACAAGGAATATCAGAAGTCTACCGTGTGCGGCACGATGACGGAAGAAAAGATCCGTTTGCGTGAGGAATTGGCCGATCAGGTAAAGGCACTGAAGGCTTTGAAAAATATGGCTGCAAAATATGGCTATGATATTTCTAAGCC
>CASDUD010000142.1 GCA_949283725.1 uncultured Ruminococcus sp. | reverse complement strand
AACCTTGTTGAATGCCCTGGCAGAACGCTGTCAAACGTATTTCATCTCCCAGCTGGATAGCTTCCACAATATCACCCCGTTGAGTTCCAACAGTTGGGTAGCAAGAAAAGCCCGCCTGCCCAAATAATGCGGCGGCAAAATCCGCCGTTTTCAGGGCATTTGCCGTCGTATCCGGCGCATGGAAAAATCCTAAGAACAATTCCCGGTTCATATCAAGTGTACAGCCAACTTCTTTGCCCATGCCAATGCAGGTGAGCCGTTCAGCACACTGCTGCACCAATGCTTTTTTGCCAGCGATATAGCCGCCAGTACGAGCAATGCCGCCACCCACATTCTTGATCATCGAACCGATCATGATATCACAGCCAACCTGTATCGGTTCCCTTGTCTCTACGAATTCTCCATAGCAGTTGTCCACCATAATAACAGCATCCGGATTCGCTTTTCGAACAATAGCGGCTATCTCCTCAATCTGCGCTATAGTTAGGGCAGGGCGTAGGGAATAGCCTCTTGAACGCTGAATATAGGCGACTTTTGCATGGCGCACAGCCTCCGGAATTTTTTCTAGATCCGGCGTGTCGTCCACTTTTAGCTGTACTTCTTCATATTGTATGCCGAAATTTCTAAGCGAACCACTGCCAGCATCCCCTTTCAAGCCGATCACGCCTTCGAGGGTATCATAGGGCCTGCCTGTCAGGGAAACCATCGTGTCACCTGTTCGCAGAATGCCAAACAACGCCACCGTAAGTGCGTGCGTGCCAGAGACAAAGTTATGGCGTACCAAGGCATCTTCTGCACCAAAAGTCTCTGCCACGACCTTGTCCAAAATTTCCCGTCCCTGATCGCCATAGCCATAGCCCGTTGTGCCATAAAAGCATGGCTCACTGACCCGACACTTTTGAAATGCCGCCAACACCTTCGCCCCGTTATAGGCAGCCGTCTGTTCAAACTGAGAAAAATCAGAAGTACACATCTGCTCCGCTCGTTCTCCTGCTGCCAAAACACAGTCCTCTATCGGAAAGAATTCCTGCCACTGTTTCACTTATAATGCTCCCTTCTCCTGTTGTTCCTTCTGCACATCCTGCCGCTCCAGTACATATTCTGAAGCGATCTCTTCAAATCCGATTTCCCGATAAAAGCTGACACGTACATCCAGGGCATACAGTGCCGCTGTTTTGCCCTGTTGCGCCAGCCGCTGTGCTGTCCAGCGCAAAAAATCTCTGGCATATCCGCTTCCGCGCTGCACCAATTTGGTAGCTACTTGTCCAACCAACACCGAATCCTTCCAATCATAAATCAGCGTTAAGGTAGAACTGTTCTTATACGTCATCACCTGGCTCATGCCATGACGGCAGCGATGAGAAACATCCGTCAGCCAGAGAGAATATTCCAGCAGATTGGGAAAACCTTCCTGCAAAATCGCATAAACATCCTTTAGTCGAGGGGCAGTTTCTACATCTTCTGGGCAAAAATTAGGAGACACGGCGGACGACCGCAGCAAAAAGGTAGAGCGATGCAGCTTTTGATAGCTGGGCAGCTGGGACAACGCCGGCAGCAATGTCTGTGGACACTCCACCCGAAACGGCAGGTGCATTTGGGTAAAGGCGCAAACCTCCTCCACCGGAATTTCACCCGCCGCGCAAATCAACAACGTGGCATTGAACAGGAAGAGCCAGCCTGTCCCTCCCCCACCAGTTACTCGAAAAAATCGGCAGAAATCATAGCTGCCCCCATATGCCTTTTGATAGGCTAACATCTGGCGGCCTCTCCAACTTTGTTCCAGCACTGCGACCTCTGCTGCGGTAAATGCATTAATCTGTTGTATCATAGGTTAAACTTCTTCCATTATTTTTTGTATCATATGTGGGAGAAATGCAATGCAGGCATCCATATCCCGCAGATCAGCCAGACATGACGGAGAATGCAAATAGCGACATGGAATGGAGACTGCCAGTGTCCGTACACCACCTCGACTGACATGAATGGCACCGCTATCGTTTCCACCCGCAATTCTGGATTTTGTTTGACACGGGATCCCCATAGAATGGCAAACAGAAAATGCCGTCTGATATAATTCCCGATCATAAATGGTGCTGTGATCCATAAAAGAAAATACGGGACCGTCTCCTAGGCTGCACACCCGCGCGTCTCCTTCTGCCCCCACGATATCTGCTGCCGTTGTGGCCTCTAACACCAAAGCAAAGGCTGGATCCACAGTATATGCTGCTGTTTTTGCACCTCGCAGGCCAATTTCCTCCTGCACCAGAAAAGCTGCTGTAAAATCATACGCTGATTCTTGTGCCAGCAGGTGCAGAAGCATGGCACATCCGGCACGGTCATCGATGGCCTTGCTACAAACTCGATGTACGCCCATCTGTGCAAACTGCGGTGCAAAATAGACGTACGTCCCCTCTGGTGCCAGGCGTCTTGCCTCCTCCGCAGTAGTACAGCCGATATCAAGCAGCAGACCACTCCACTTAGGCACCGCCTTCTCCTCTTCCTTTGTCATTAGATGAATAGGCTTCGCCCCAATAACACCAGGAATTTTCTGTTCTCCTACCAGCACCTGACGTCCCTTTGCCACCGAAGCATCGACTCCGCCAATGGGTGCAATATGCAGCATACCATTCTTTTGAATATATGTCACGATCATGCCCACTTCATCCATATGGGCACTAATCATCAATTTATGCGGCGCACGATTTTTCCCGCGTTTCTCCACAAGCAAGTTGCCAAGCCGATCACAAACCCATGAAACATGGTCTATATGCGTCAACACCGAGATAATATATTGCCGCACCGCCTGTTCATTTCCAGAGCAGGCACAGAGATCGCACAAGGTTTCGAGATATTTTATTAGCATACCGTACACCTCCTCAGATATGCCGCCAATAGTTCCCCTGTCTTTTCCAGGTCAGAAATCTGGATCAATTCTGACGGCGTATGCATATAACGCAGTGGTATGGATACTGTGACCGTATGTACTCCGCCACGTGTCACCGAAAATCGATCCGCATTTGTTCCCGTCATTCCCGCCATGACTTCTGGCTGCCAGGGAATCTGCTGTGCCTTCGCGAGCTGGATCAGTTCTTCTGAAAGACGCCGAGATAGTGCGGGAGAAATGCCGATCATTGGGCCATTCCCCATTGTACCGCATTTTGTAGGATCCTCTCCCTGTGCCTGAGCAAACGTCACATCCACTGCAATGGCGATGTCCGGATCAATGGCATAGGCGCCAATTGTCGCACCGCGTTCGCCTGTCTCCTCCTGCGTGGAAAAGAGCACTGTACAGGTACAAGGCAATTCCTCGCCTTGCACCAACGATAAGGCGTACAAAATGGCTGACATTCCGCAGCGGTCGTCCAAACAACGCCCTGTCACTCTGCCATTTTCTAAAAACCGCAGGGGCATATCAAAGGAAACGGCGTCACCAGGCATGATATATTTTTCTAATTCCGCCTTTGAACAGCCAGTATCGATCGCCATTTCCGAAAAAGACAGCACCCGTTCTTCTCCGCCCTGCAAGTGCGGCGGTACACAGCACACAACGCCTGGCACCGTCTTCCTTCCAAGAATCCGCACCCGCTGCGCCGGCATCAGACTACGATCCATCCCGCCGACATTGCCCACCCGGACAAACCCATCGTCGGTAATTGCAGTCACTACAAATCCTACCTGGTCCATATGTGCATCCAGCAGCACATGCGGTTTCCCTGATTGACGTTTGCCAAGTGTACCCCACACATTTCCATGCACCATAGTCACTGCATCACAATAAGGCATCAAAAACTCCTTCGCAATCACTGCCACAGAATTCTCCTGACCGGAAATGCCATCTGCCGCCGTCAAAGCAGTCAACACTTTTTTCCATTCCACTTTAATGCAGCTCCTTTACCAGATTCTTATAATGTACGCCGCGTGCCTCAAAATTCGGATACAGATCAAAGCTTGCGCACGCCGGTGACAGCGTCACAATATCGCCCGGCATCGCGCGCTTTCGCGCTTCCTGTACGGCTTCTTCCATAGAATGCACATGTACCAATTCCGGTTGACCTGGCTGGTAATAGGCACTGCTTTGAATGGCTTTTTCAATTTTCTTTGCTGTAACACCCATCAGCAGCACCAGCTTTACACGCTGACACACCGTATCAGCCATGGGCTCAAAAGGGATCTTCTTGTCATAGCCCCCCATAATCACAATCAATTTCTGCTGGAATGACCGAAGGCCTGCCAATACTCTTGTAGGGCTTGTAGCGATGCTGTCATTGTACCACTTCACACCATCCAATTCCCTTACAAATTCGATCCGATGTTCTACGCCGCCAAAATGCTTTGCCACATAGCAAATGGTCTCCACGGAAACTGTTCCCCATACAGCAGTGATGGCAGCAAGATAATTTTCGACATTATGTATGCCGGGGATACGAATATCCGACTGGTGGACAATCGGTGTTACTTCTCCATTTTCTGCATAACAGAGCATTCCGTCTTCCCGTAAAAATGCGCCATATACCGGCTGGGTTTGCCGGGAAAACGTCAGGAGCTGCCCTCGCACTATCGGTGCCAATGCCATAGTCTGCACATTATCCTGGTTGAGTACAGCACGAGAAAAAGCGTCTTGATGCAAAAGCAAATTGGTCTTGGCACCGATGTATTCTTCCATAGTTCCGTGTACATCCAAATGATTCGGCGCAATATTGGTAATGACTGCTACATCCGGTGATTGACGCATGGAAAGCAGCTGAAAACTCGACAGTTCTACCACCGCCACATCTTCTTCCTGAATATCCTCAATAATGGGCAGCAATGCACGGCCAATATTTCCGCCCTTGTGCACTCGAAATCCTTCTTTTGCCAAAAATTCCGAGATAAGTGTAGTAGTTGTTGTCTTACCATCAGAGCCAGTGACAGCATAGATCTTACAGGGACATAGGGAGAAAAATACTTCCATTTCAGAGGTGATCACCACGCCTGCCTGTTTGGCCGCCTGCAATTTTTCATGATGATAGTACATCCCCGGCGAGCGGAACACCACATCATAATCGGTCAGATGATCCAGATAGCCTTCTCCCAATATAAACTGCACGCCGAGTTGTTCCAGCTCTGTATACTGTGACCCTAGTTGTTCCTTTGTCTTTCTATCTAGTAATGTCACCGCTATGCCTTTTTTTCGAAACAGACGAATAATGTCCCTATTGGTCACACCCGTTCCAATAAATGCCACACGGCGCTGTTTCATCTGCGCCAAAAATTTCGAAATGTTATGCATATTGCCCTGCTCCTTTCGCTTGCCTATAAAAGCCGACAACACAACAGGCACCGACCGACTTCGATCTGTGCCTGCTGTTTCACCCGTTCGGATATCTGCCGCTTTTTGCAGTCCACTTATCCCAGGAAATCGTTCATTGTAAACTGAACCCGAGGATTGCCGTCTGCATCGTCTTCAATCATCTTGACTTCTTCCATAATGATATCTGTGTTGGGAATCGCCTCTTCCCCCATCGAATTCATCGAACGCTCTACCTCAAGGAAAGAGTCCACAACATCCATCCCTTCTGTCACTTCTCCAAACGCTGCATACTGACCGTCCAAAAATGAGCAGTCAGTATAGCAAATGAAAAACTGGCAGGAGGCACTATCCATGTCGTTGCTACGAGCCATGGAAACAACACCGCGTGTATGAGACAAGGTATTCTCTACACCGTTCGCAGAAAACTCGCCTTTGATCGTCTCATCACTCTGGCCAGTGCCATCGCCATTGGGGTCACCGCCCTGCGCCATAAAGTTTTCTACCACACGATGGAAAGTCAGCCCATTATAAAAGCCCTCTTCCACCAACTTTTCAAAATTCTCACAAGTGATCGGTGCTACATCTGGATACAGTGTTATTACAAACGAATCACCATCTACGTTGGAAGAAGACCCGGACTCCGAATTGCCGCATCCTGCCAAGATGCCCATACACATAACGGCGCTCATCGAAAGTGCCAGACACTTCAAGAGATGTTTTTTCATATACCCATTCCTTTCTGATAACGCAAATCATGCGAACAGCCAAGTTTTCCGCTGCTCACGAATGGATATAGTATAGCACATTTTTTCAGCAATTGCAAGCATTTCACAAAAATTTCACGCAAGAATTTGTGGCATACGCAATTTATCGGAAAAAGTATCTTGCAATTTTATAAAAAATATGTTATACTTTTTTATGTCCTATCCATATTAGGAACATGGTGAGAGGCAGATTGTGTCTGCCAAGAAAGATTAGTAAAAACATCCAAGTCG
>CASDUD010000141.1 GCA_949283725.1 uncultured Ruminococcus sp. | reverse complement strand
TGGGACAATATCGCTGGATTTTTCGGCATTGCGTCCCCGTCAAGGCTGTTCAAGGAGGAGCTGGGTTTTAACCTGGTTTACGGGTTGGCAGAAGGTGTGGATGATAAGGTCAAGACAGCTGTCCAGGCAGTAAGGACTCTGGGACAAGAAGTGGTGACGGCGGTGCAGAAGTCGCTCAATATGTCGTGGAATGTGGGCGGTCTTGTGCCGTCTGCTGGCACTTCTGTGGTGAACAATTACTACAATAACGACAACAGCCGGACGGTGAATCAGACGAATAACTCGCCGAAAGCACTGTCACGGCTGGAGATTTATAGACTTACGAGGAATGCATTAAAAGTGTGAGGTGATCACTTGTATTTTACACTGGTAATTGAAGATGAATCCGGTAAGCAAATCAATATGACTACGACGGCTAATCAATACATGGTATCGGAAATTGATGGACTGTACCCGCCTGCCGGCACGATCAGCACTTCCAGCTACGCCGGTATGGACGGCAGCTATCTCAACCATGCTTTTATTGAAAAACGCAATCTCGTGATCACGTTCCAGATGCGTGGCATTGAAATTGAAAAGCGTCGTCATGCCCTTTACCGTGTAGTGAAGCCGTCCCGATATATAAAGGTTTATTACAAAACCGCCGGTATCGATGTTTATGCCGAAGGATATGTAGAAACCTGTGAAATCAACCATTTTGAACAGCAGATATCCGGTCAAATCAGCATCATCTGCCCTGAACCATACTGGTATAGCGTACAGGAGCTCATAGCAACGTACACACAAGTGACAAGTGCCTTCCATTTCCCGTTTCCGGAAAATGACAGAACATTTCCGCTTGGTGTGTACAATACGACAGACAAAATTTCTATTCAAAACAGCGGCGAAGAAAGTGGCATTATTATGCTACTAGAGGCCTCTGCGAGAGAGTATGTGCCGGAAATTGCTGCCGTAACGCCTACCATCTACAACGTTCAGACTGGCGAATATTTGCAGATCCAGGGCAATCTTCTCCGTGGGGATGTGCTTACCATCACCACCAAAACCGGCAACAAGACGGTCACTTTGACCCGCAATGGCACTGATACCAACGCCATCAATCGCCTTGTTCCTGGCAGTACTTGGCTGACTTTGCGAGAGGGCATAAACACTTTTCAACTAGAAGCGGCAAGGGGGGTAGAACATTTGAAGCTTACCATCTTGCACCGTGATGCGTATTTAGGAGTGTAACAATGCAGCTAGAAATCTATGACCTAAGGTCGAAAAATGCAAGTATTTCGGTCGATTTAGTCGCTATCTGCGACAGTTTCTCCTCTTTACTCTGGGACGTGGAATATTACCAGTGTGGCGCATTTGAAGTGTACATCGCCGCCACGCCTGCAAATGTGGAGGCATTTCAGTTGGGCAGAGTTGTTGGGCGTGATGACGACGACGAACACTTCGGTTTGATTGAGTCCGTGCAAATTGAAACAAATGCGGAGGACGGCGACTATCTCACAGTTTCCGGCAGATTTTTAACTTGTCTGCTGGAACGGCGCATTATCTATCCCACTTTCTCCGGAAGCGGTACCTATCAACACCATGTCAGAAATGTGCTAGCAAGGAATGCCATTAACTGCGGCCTGCGTAGTATTCCGGGGCTGACGATGGGTGTGGTGACTGGGAGTTGCTGGACAAAAACGACTCGATTGCAGGTCAGTTACGAGAATTTGATGGAGTGGGTTTACACCATTTGCGAGATGATTGGCGGCACTATCAATATCCGAATTGAGAAATCGCTGCTAAAATGCGACCTTTCCCAAGGCACCGACCGGAGCATCTTGCAAACGGCGAATCCACAGATCCTGTTTTCAGATACATATAACAATCTGTTGCAATTCTCCTACGCCGCCGATGCCTCTGTGCAGAAGAATTTTGCCTATGTTTTCGGCAGCGGTGAGGGCTCGGATAGGAAGAGAACTACCTATTTTTCAGGCGATGAGCCGTCCTATTTAGACAGGTATGAGGTGTATGTGGATCAGCGAGATACGGCGCATGATGATAGCATGACAGATTCGGAGTATTTGGAAATTTTAAAAGCGAGCGGCGAGAAAAGTCTGATTTCTCCCAAAATTGCGTCAGAATCCGCCATCGCAGCAATTCCCGCCCAGTTTCAGTACGGCAAGGATTACTTCGTGGGCGACTATGTGAGCGTGACGCATTCTCGGTTCGGACTTCGGCAAAATAAGATACAACTCATTGGCATGATCGAAAGCTTTGACGAGAATGGGCGCTCCTTGACCCCGACTTTTCAGGAGGTGTGAAAATGGCATTTTCTTATGGTTTTTTCAATGCGAAAAATCTTGATCGTGTCTACACGGCGGAGGATTTTTCAAGCTATCTCTCTAGCATCATTTGCGATGGAATTTTGGACACCTACGGCGATTGCTTCTCTATCACGGCGAACAGCAATCTCACGGTTACCATCGGCTCCGGCAAGGCGTGGATTGCTGGGCATTACTTTATTAACGATACACCCCACGTCCTCGATCTTAAAAACTACGCCGATGAATCCTTGAATCGCTATGTGCTAATTGGCATCAGTTGTGACATCAGCGAGGAGGTTCGGGCGTGCAAGTTGGAGGTTCTGGCGAGTACAGCTGCGACTACGCCAACGCTTCCCACATTCCAAAATACTGACACGAAAACCTATTTAACATTGGCAGCAATCCGACTGGTTGGCGGAAGTTCCAGCATCTCCCAATCACAAGTGCAAGATTACCGAAGCGACGAGATGAAATGCGGTTATGTGCGCTGTATTCTTGGCAAATGCAAGGTAACAGAGCTGCTGGACACGTTAGACTCCATTTACCAAATGGTGGATGACATTCGTGCAGATGTTACCGGACTGGAAACTGGTACATTCCAGTCGAGGCTCGATACGATGCAGGGACAATTGGACTATGTTAGCAATTCTGTTGCCATGCAAAGCACGCAGCTAGGCAATCTGGAACACAAAACTGTAGCCGCTTTGGAGAACAAAATCACGGCGATTATTTACAATACCGTCCCGACAATTACATTCCAAAGCGATGAAGCTGGTTTGTATTATGAAGTGAATGGCGAACGTCTCACCGGCGAGCAGGAAATCGGCGGCGTGCCATTTTTGTTTGCGTTGGATGGCACTCTCTGTACTGGGTTCCGAACTGTAGGCAGCAAACGCTATTATTACGATCCTGGCTCTGGCAACATGGTGCTGGGCTGGGTGACTTACGCCGGGAAGAAGTATTACATCACGTTTTTGGATGGCAAGCTTGTGAGCCAGACCAGAACGATTGACGGTGAAACATACGAATTTGACGCCGATGGCGTGGCAACGAAAGTGTAGGTGATACTATGTTAAAATATCTGGTGCGACAGCAGAAAATTGAGGTCTTGGAGCGTGAGGTGATCGCTGACCATCAAATCGCCTTTGTGAGATTGAAGCTTTTCTTTGAGGGCGATTGGAAAAAATTTCATAAGGTGGTACAGTTTGCGCAGTGCGAGGAGACGTACAATCAAGTGCTGGGGACGGATGGGATGTCCTGCCTTTTGCCTGCGGAACTTCATGCTGGGACTGTCAAGATGTCGGTGTTTGGCTACGA
>CASDUD010000140.1 GCA_949283725.1 uncultured Ruminococcus sp. | reverse complement strand
ATCTATTCAAAAGTTAACCCTTACCTTTTGACGAACAGGGCATAGTAAGATGATAAAACCCGCATTTTGGCTGCCGAACACGGGTTTATACCTGTTGTTCTTTCAAAAAACCGCAAAGATCCTTGGGGATTATGGCAAGGTCTATATAAACGCCGCAATAAAGTCGAACGCTATAAATGGTTCCAAAAAATTTGCACTCGTTACGATAAACTCAACTCCAGATTTCTGGCTGTTGTTATGCTTGTTATAATTTTTGATGCTTTTCCATTTTTATGTAAATACGATTTACATATCAAAAATGCGTCTAATGTCCACCTCCTTACTCCTTCTTCGCCGACTGCTGATAACACTCAAACACTTTTTCTACGTATTCTGGATTTTTGACACGGGTGAACAGATCCACCAGCGGCACGACTAGCAGAGAGAGAATGATGGTAATTGCCCCTGCGTTGATCGGTGACGCCAGATTCAATGGCAAACTTGCTGCTGCCTCTGACAATTCCGGCAGCCAGCCAAAGCCAAACAAGAACATATGAATCATTGTCGAGCCAATGCCAACGACAAAGCTAATCCAAACAGCCGATTTTGTCACCTTTTTACTGAACAAACCGTACATAAACGGCCCCAAAAATGCACCCGCCAATGCGCCCCAAGAGTAGGACATTAGCGTGGAAATTGAAGCGTTTTTATTGAATGCCAACAGCACAGAAATCAGCAAGAATATGGCAATCAGCACACGCATAATCAGCATTTCCTTCTTCTCGGAACAATTTTTCATCTTCGGGCGAATCAGGTCAATCGTCAGCGTAGAACTCGAAGTCAATACCAGTGAAGAGAGCGTGGACATGGACGCCGAAAGCACCAGTACGACCACCAAGCCAATGAGGATATCGGGAAGTGCTGTATCCAATAATGCTGGAATCATGGCATCAAAATCCGTCTTACCATTAGACAATGTTGGAATCACAGCCTTGCCACTGCCATCTTCGGTCAGAGTACAGTAAAGTCGGTCGAAACCGCCCATCAGATACGAACCGCCCGCTACAATCAAGGCAAAGACGGTGGAAATAATCGCACCCTTCCGTACGGCGTGCTGGTCTTTGATGGCATAAAATTTATGTACCATCTGCGGCAATCCCCATGTACCAAGCGAGGTCAGAATGACTACGCCCAGTAGATTTAGTGGGTCCGGTCCGAAAACAGAGTTAAGCGTGTTTGTCTTTCCGTTCACTTCTATTTCGCCCAGTGCTGAAAGCGCCTGCGTCATGCCGCCCTGATGCTGAATGGCACAAATGACAACAGCTACAATGCCAACCAGCATAACAATACCTTGGATAAAATCGTTAATGGCTGTCGCCGCATAGCCCCCCAGAATAACATAAATGGCTGTGAGCAGCGCCATCACAACAATGATGATTTGATAAGCACCTTCGGATTCAATCTGAAATGCCATGTTGAACAGACGAGACAGTCCATTGTACACCGATGCAGTATAGGGAATCAGAAAGATAAATACAATTAGTGCCGCCGCGATCTTCAGTCCCTTGGAGTCCCAGCGATGTTCAAAGAACTCCGGCATAGTCTTGGCACCGAACGACTGCGTCATAATGCGGGTACGCTTTCCCAGCACAAACCACGCCAGCAAACTGCCCAGAACCGCATTTCCCACACCGATCCATGCCGCCGAAACGCCGTACTGCCAGCCAAACTGCCCAGCATAGCCAATGAATACGACCGCTGAAAAATACGAAGTGCCATAGGCAAAAGCAGTAAGCCAGGAACCTACATTTCGTCCACCCAGCACAAAATCGTTGACTGACCGTGTCTGCTTTGCTGTGTACATCCCAATGCCCATCATGATTGCCACATAGATGATGATCATTCCGATTGTAATTGCTGTTGTCATATCATACTCCTTACTTTTGTCAAAACTCATGACAAATCCAATTCTTCCACTTCTATAGTGCGTAGGCAATTAGGGCAACTTTGCGCAATACCTCATCCCCAATTCGCCGAATATACTTCTATATACTATACACACCAAAAAGCTCTTGTCTATTATAATCGAACCGACTAAAATTGTCAACCCTTTGGGCAAAAAATTGTCATGTTATAATGGAAGTATAAAAAAATACAATCTTGTCGCAAAAATTCTTGACAAATAAAAAAATATATGCTATTCTATAGTTAGTTCAAGCTAACCATCAAACTGTCTGATCCCACTGCATTCTGCAGAGACAGTCGCAAACAGCTTGAATTGCCAGAAGGAAATGTCACATATGGACAGAACGAGAAAAACACAAAATCAGGAGGTGAAAAAATGAGTGTAGTCATCATTGGCGGAAACGAACGAATGAGCCGACAGTATGAAGAAATATGCACGGCACACGGATGCCAGGCAAAGGTGTTCCCTAAGGAAACCGGTCCAATTGAAAAGAAAATTGGATCCCCAGATTTTATCATCCTGTTCACTCGAACGGTTTCGCATAAGATGGTGAATGGTGCGCTAAAGGCAGCGAAGAAAAACGATATTCCCGTTGCCAGAGTCCAGAGCAGCAGCGTCAGCGCACTTCGGGCACTGCTGGGTACACATGGTATGAAGCCCATCCAAAAAATATAGTGGAGCGATACTATCAACGGCAAAAAGTCAGGCGGTGAAGGAAACTTCACCGCTTTTTTGTGAAAAAGTGCAAAAAATATGTGCATTTTATCTTGACATATCGTGAAATTTATGCTACTATAAGGATATTAAAAAGAGGACTTGCTGTAACTGCTTGATCGCCAATATAAAAATTCTGAGTGACAGTATCTAAAAAACCGCTGAACCACGGTGTTTCTTCGGCAGGATGTCCCAAATAGGAGTGAGATTTTTATGATTAAAAAATGGACGAATTGGAAGAATCGATTAACGTCAATTGCTTCCGCTGGGGTACTTGCCATAACAGGCACCATCGCTTCCGTTTCTGGTGTATCCGCTTCGGCGGCAGATCTGGAACTAGATAACTATGCAAAACTACTCCAGTATTCTCTGTATTTTTATGATGCCAATATGTGTGGCAGTTCTGCTGGCGAAGACTCTGCCTTTTCCTGGCGGAACGACTGCCACACAGGAGATCTCTGTGCCGGCGGATTTCATGATGCCGGTGACACCATCAAGTGCGGTCTGCCGACTGGCTTTACGGCATCGACGCTCGGCTGGATGTATTATGAATACGCCGACGCTTATCAGGAAACAGGTACAGACGAGCATTTCAGAGTCATCAACGATTATTTTGTGGACTTTATGAAAGAATCTACTACACTCTCCGGCGGTGAAGTTACGTCGCTGATATATCAAGTCGGCAACACCGGAAATGATCATAACAAATGGTGTGCGCCGGAAGCCATGTACGACCGCGATGCAAGCGAAACCTATAGCACCTCAAGCGGTGCAAGCGATGTTGCGGCACAGTATGCAGCGGCACTGGCATTGAGCTATCTCAACTTCGGCGATCCGGAAGATCTCGAATATGCCACCGCGCTATATAACTTTGCGACCAAATATCGCACAGTCACCTATGACAACGCCCAGTATACTGCTAACAATGCACAGAATCTTCAAGATGTCATTTCGTGGGCAGCAGGTTGGCTGTACATTGCAACTGAGGAAGATGCATATCTGACAGAGAGCAATAAGTATACTTCTTATCAAAACAACTGGACCTATGACTACTTCTATGGCGGGGTATGGCTCGGTGCGGCGATCGTCAATGCGGAGATCACCGGTAACTGGTCGGCTGCGACCAACTATATCGACTCCAAGGTCAACGCAAACCAGAACCAGTTCTATGTCATGAATAGCTGGGGCAGTGCGCGGCATAATACCCTTATGCAGATCTGTGCCATGGTCTGCACCAAGCATGAGGCAGAGTCCGGCAAGAATTATTCTGATTGGTGCAAAAAGCAAATGAACTATATCCTTGGTGACAACGACGCAAATGTCTGCATCGTCGTTGGCTATAACGATGTCTCCTCGACTTCCCCCCACCACCGTGCTGCTTCCAACTTAACAATCAGTCCGGATTGGCATGAGTACAATAACTGGGATGGAAAATATTCTTCAACGAACGGTCATATACTCTATGGCGCGCTTTGCGGCGGTCCAACAAATTCCAGCTTCACTACGTATCAAGATACTGCAAAGGACGCAACGTCCAACGAAGTGGCACTCGATTATCAGGTTGGATTGGTTGGTGCCGCAACTGCATTGTATGACTATTTCGGCACAGGCTCTGTTGTCGCAGAGATCGGTGACGGGGTAACGGTATATCCATCGGAAGTCGCAGTGGCCAATGGAGAAACACCCACACCTGGTACGACGACAGCGGAAACTACCACTACAACAGAAGAAACGACAACCACAACAGAAGATATGACAACCACAGAAACATCTGTATCCACGATGGAAGAAACGACTACTATGACAGAGGATACGACAGCCATAGAAACATCTACATCCACGATGGAAGAAACGACTACTACGACAGAGGAAACTACGATAGTAACCACCAGTGAAGAAACAACCGCTTCTTTGGAAGAAACGACTACGGAAACCACAACAGAAACTGATATGCCGACAGAAAGTAGTGCCCTCTATGGAGATACCAATCTGGATGGCAGAATCGATATCACAGATGCTGTGCATTTAAATAGGTATATTGCTGATGTTGTGCAGCTCAATGAACAGGCACGCATCCATGCAGACTGCAACCGGGACGGCCATGTGGATACTAGCGATGCCAATCTACTGCTTCGTTTCTTAGTAGGATTGGTAAACACCCTGGGTGTCAGCGAATAAAACGATGGATGTAAAGGCAACACCGCACAAAGATTGTGCGTCAGGTGCGCCGCAAAGCAGATGTCTAAGGCACGCCGACAAATTTTTCGTCATTTGTGCGGTGCCGCCTAAAATCTTTCAAAAGAACAGGAGGATGTATTTGCCATGCAGATACTCTGCTACCCCAAGTGCAGCACCTGCCAGAAAGCATTAAAATGGCTGGATGCACATCATATCGCCTATGAAATACGCAATATAAAAACCGACCCGCCTACAGAATCGGAACTTCAGCAATGGTATGTCAAGAACGGGTCACCGCTGAAGCGATTTTTTAATACCAGTGGACAAGTATATCGGGCACTTGGTCTGAAAGACCGACTGGCAAAAATGTCGGAAACAGAACAGATCGCCCTGCTCGCCAGTGACGGAATGTTGGTAAAACGTCCCCTGTTGGTGCAAGACGACGGCAGTGTCCTAGTGGGATTCCGGGAAACACAGTGGCAGGCACAATTGGAAAAGGAGTGAATAACATGAATCGAAAAGCACTGCAAAAACTATCCTATGGTGTCTATATCGTCACCACAGCAGACAGCAGTACATCTGCCGGATGTGTTGCCAACAGTGCCATGCAGATTACCTCCTCACCCGCACAGGTGGCAATCAGCATTAACCATGACAATGCAACGCATGATGCCATTGTACAAAACCAGAAATTTGCCATCTCTGTTCTAGCAACAGACACAGAACCGGCACTAATCGGCAGCTTTGGCTACCGCTCCAGCCGGGATGTTGATAAATTTGCAGGTATTGCCTGTGAAATGCACGATGGCATACCGGTACTAACGAACGCCATGGCGTGGATGACCTGCCGGGTGGTGCAGACGATGGACTGCGGAACTCACACGATTTTCCTGGGCGAAGTTCTGGATGCCGATATAAACAAAGAATCAGCAATCCCCATGACATATCTGTACTATCACAGTGTTATCAAGGGAAAAAGCCCGAAAAATGCGCCCACTTATGTACCGGATGAAACATAAAATGGCATAGGAAATGCATAAGAGCCTGTTTCGTATCTTGGCGTGCGACGCAGTAACCAGCAAAATTCACCGATGCGTGCGAAGAGATGCGAAACAGACTCTAAAATAAAACACCCCCACAAGCGCAGGGAAAATTCCTGCATTGTGGGGGATGTTTTTTAGACATTTTTAGGCAATGGATTTTACCCTATGAGTTACTGACAAACCAACTGATTCCCATCATAGGAAATAGAAATCTCAGTACCCGGTGCGGGATCATCTGCAATGATCTTCTTCGCCACCAGTGTTTCCAGCTTCGATTGAATCAGCCGCTTCAACGGACGTGCGCCATAATTTACATCATAGCCCTGTGATACAATATATCGCTTTGCCTCATCGGACACGTGCAAATGCAGCTGTTTATCCTCCAGGCGAGACGCCAGCTTTTTCAGCAGCAAATCAACAATCTGGAAAATCTCTGCTTGTGTCAATGGTTTATAGAACACGATCTCATCCAGTCGGTTCAAAAATTCTGGACGGAACTGTCGTTTTAGAAGTGCATCGACTTCTGCACGTGCCTGTTCGGAGATATTGCCGTTCGCATCTATGCCCTCCAAAATGATGGGCGAACCCAGATTGGAAGTTAAGATGATGATGGTGTTTTTGAAATCTACCGTACGTCCCTGCGAGTCTGTCACTCTACCGTCGTCTAAGATTTGCAGAAGAATGTTGAAAACATCTGGATGCGCCTTCTCCACCTCATCCAGCAGTACGACAGAATATGGTTTCCGGCGAACTGCCTCTGTTAGCTGACCGCCCTCTTCATAGCCAACATATCCGGGCGGTGCCCCGATCAACCGGCTCACACTATACTTCTCCATATACTCGCTCATATCGATACGAACAATATTGTTCTCATCATCGAACAGCGCTTCTGCCAGTGCCTTTGCCAACTCTGTCTTGCCCACACCTGTCGGGCCAAGGAACAGGAATGAACCCAATGGTCGGTTTGGATCCTGAATTCCGGCACGAGAACGAAGAATGGCTTCGCTTACTTTTTCTACCGCTTCATCCTGCCCAATCACACGGCGATGCAGTACTTCATCCATATGCAGTAATTTTTCCCGTTCGCCCTCCATCAATTTGGCTACAGGAATGCCCGTCCAACGACCAACGATCCGAGCGATCTCCTCTTCTGTTACCTTATCCCGCAGCAGAGAAGTCTTACTTTCCTTTTGCTG
>CASDUD010000139.1 GCA_949283725.1 uncultured Ruminococcus sp. | reverse complement strand
GATACGGGGAGATGTAACGGTGTTCTCCGTTCTGCACGTGGGGAAGCATCGAGAGTGTCTCCTCAAAGCTGCGGTGGCGGAAATTTCTATCCCGAATCATCCGCCGAATCAATCGCAAGCATGACGGCGGCAATGCCGCTTCCCCGTCCGTCACTGAAGTTTGCACGCTCACATAGAGCCGCACAGTCATCTCCTCTGGAATGGTAATAACCTCTGGATTCAGCGCATGAATCCCTTCGAGCAGCAATAGTTCCCCTGGTTTTCGTTCGAGGCACCAGTCCCTGTCCCAGCGAGTGGTAGTCGGAAAATGATAGCGAGGCATCCATGTTGGCACACCGGCGATAATTTTTCGCAGCTGCTGGTTCAAATAGGGAACGTCTACCCGACTGGGAGACTCCAAATCCAAAACACCTTCCGCCGCCTGTGCCCGCTGCTTCGGTGTCAGCGTACGGAAAAAGTGATCCATTGAAATGGTATGTGTCTCCACGCCCCAGCTGTCTAGAAATCGCTCAATGAGATAGGCTGTCGTCGTTTTGCCGGAACCGGACGGGCCAGACAGCAGAATGATTGGGCGTTTCACAGCATTTTCCCGGATATCGGCCGCAATATGGCGCAGTGTTTCCACGAATACCTGATCCGCCTCATGCATCGCCGTAGAAGAAGCCGTCATCGTTTGGTTCAGTTCTTTTAGCGTAATTTGTTTCATAAATAGATATCCGCCTTTCTTGCCCATTCTTCGCACATTTTTGTGCAGAAGTATGAGAATAGTATACCATATCTTTTGTATTCTTGTCAAATCCAAACGAATAGAAGAAAAAATTCTTTGCATTTTTCGGGACATACATATGGAAGATAAACATGGCGAAAAGCGTACCCAAAGGCATATATAACGGCTAAAAACGTCCATTCTCATGACACTTGGCAGAGTGACCTTTTACATGGAAAAAAGTAGAAAAGGAGCCATTTCTTCTATCCATTTGCCCGCCAAAATGGTGGAAAAACGCCCTTGTGACGGGAAATGCGCTGTCAACGGACTGCCCGCCCCATCTCCACAACATCTTCCATAAATCTCCGGTGGATTGTGACAGATTTTTTGCAGCGTGTCCTTTATAATAAACTCACCCGATCGTGCCTTCTTATGTTCTGACCATGGCAACCCTTATACAATGCCTCCAAGCACCTGTGAAAATGGTGTCCAGACGTTTGATTTTTCGTGTGTCCAGAACTATAATTGCACGGCGTATGTGCCCAGTTTTCCCGCTGCCCCAAAGGAAACACAGAACCGATTCCACCCGTCGGATCGGCACACGGGTGAAAAGAAGCGGTTGCTGCGTTTCAAAAAGAAAGGACGTTCCAACCATGTCTAGCCCCCATCTCATCTGCCGTAAGCATTCCCCCGTGCCGCACGCTGCCCTGGAAAGCATCGGCGGCTTTCTTTCCGGCCTGCTATTCGCCGGCACCTTTGTCGGTGCCATCACCTCTCCGCTTCCCATCGCCATCGCCGCCAATCTTTCTGCCTTCGGCGCCGCCGCCGTACTCCTTGGCAGCCTGATTTCCTATCTTTTGTCAAACTCGCTACTTGACAATCTACCACTGGTCTTTGCACTGGTTATGGTTGTCTGCCTGCGCGTGATTCGCCGCCCATGCAAAACCGCCCCTGGCATCGCCGCCAGCACCGGACTTTGCGTCTTTCTCTCCGGTATCGCCGTTGCCCTTATGACGCATGCCAATGGTGCCGCTGTCATCGGCTACACCATGACTGCCGCCCTCACCGGCTGTGCCTCCTATTTTATGCACGCTGTCTTTGCCAGCGTGCGTGCAACCGGAAAGATTCCCCTGCGTACATCCGATGGCTGCGCCGCCGCCGTAGTCCTTGTACTTCTCATCGCGGCCATGAGCTGTTACAGCATCCCCTCCCTAAATGTCGGCTGTATTCTCAGCGTTGGCATCACGCTCATCGGCGCCCGGAAGTTCCGCAGCACAGGCGGTGTCATCACCGGCGCACTTACCGTATGTGGCGCCATCCTTGGCACACCAGAGGCGGGACTTTCACTGTTAATGCTGCCCATCAGCGGGCTGCTCATCGGCTATCTTCGTCAGAAAAGTCGATTTATCATGGCCACCGTCTTTTTTCTATTCTCTTGCATGGCACTCATCACATTTTGCACAGAGTTCTTCCAGTTGTCTGCTATCATCAATCTCTTATTGGGAAGTTGTGCATTTTTGCTGGTAGACAGTGCCTGCCTGGACAAGTGGCTTGTCACCGATCTCCCCTCGCCTACCGATGCTGCGCTTCCCCTCTCCACCCGGCTTGCGCATATGGCAGAAGCACTGCACAGTGTACGACAGGATACTACTGAGATTGCTATGCATCTGCCCCAAATTGAGCAGACAAGAGACATCACAAGAGAAGTCTGCGAAACCGTTTGTGGAAGCTGTCGACACAAACTGCGCTGCTGGGAAACAGACTATGAAGAAACGCTTGCAGGTTTTCGGCAGATGGAAACCCACCGCAGCGCCAGCCTGCCGCCCATTCCCCGGGAACTGGCCGGCTGTTGCAGAAAAGAGCGTCTCCAGTCACTTTTTTCCCGCTATGCCGCCGACTGCCGCCGAGCGCAATTTCTCGCCGCCCGCACCGCCGAAAGCCGCACCGTACTGTTGGAGCAACTTGCCGCCGCAGAAGAACTGCTCGGCGATACCAGCCAACAACTACATATTCGCTACTGCACTGAACTAAGCGAAACCGTTCGACACAAATTATTACACTATGGCTATCCCTGCGAAAATGCAGCGGTGTACTATACCCAATCAAATCGTATAATGATTGAAATGCAATGCCAGCCGCACGCACTTGACGGCTGTCTGCCAACAATCCGCCACATTCTCTCCGAAGCACTCAACCTTACACTTGAAGAACTCGATCCCATCTCTATGGGCCATACGGTGCGCTATCGGCTTTGCCAGCGTCCGAAATATCGGCTGGAGCACTTTACTGCCTCGCTCCATGCAGCACAGGAAGCACTCTCCGGTGACACCGCCCTGCTCTTCACCGATGACGCTGGCAACCCCTATTTCGTCTTATCCGACGGCATGGGTACTGGAAAAAATGCCGCTGTAGAATCACGTATGACAACCGAGCTGTTCCGCACGTGCATCAGCGGTGGCATCTCTGGCACTATTGCCATTCGCATCATGAATGGACTGCTGCTCACCAAATCACCCAGCGAATCGTTTGCAACACTGGATGTGGCACAATTTGACCTCGATGCCGGCAAGCTGACTATGCTCAAGTCCGGTGCTGCCGCCACACTTATTCGCCACAATGGAGAAGTATTTCGCATCAGCGCAGAGACATTTCCTCTCGGACTAGAACCCACCGGCGAAACTTCTGTGCGCCACGTCCGCCTCTATCCCGATGACATCATCCTCATGCTCTCCGATGGCATTAGTGAAGATGCTTATCCACTCATCCGTCAATTATTGGAAAGTTCCAGTGATCTTGAACAAATCGTAAATGAAATTTGCGAAAAAGCAGATATTTTTGTAGGCGGTACCCGCCGAGATGATGTCACAGTCTGCGCCGCTCGGCTGCTTCCCGCCTGAACGATGCATGACTTCTTCTTGTCCATCTTTCGAATTATGCACATTGCATAATTTTAAAGACGCATAATTTGTAATTTTGTAGAAATTATAGTATACATAAAAAATA
>CASDUD010000138.1 GCA_949283725.1 uncultured Ruminococcus sp. | reverse complement strand
CAAAACCCCTCGATAAGAATGGCTTTTTGCAGACACTGCGAACCGGCTGCGCTTTTCACCGCCGGCTCGATGCCATGCGGAAGGAAAACAATAAACTGCGTGCAAAGCTGGAAGAAACGCGCTATGTATCCCGTGCCAAATTTTTATTGATCACGGAACAGGCTATGACAGAAGAAGCTGCCCACCGCTATATTGAAAAAACCGCTATGGATACCCGGCGCACACGAAAAGAAGTCTCACTGGAGATCATCGCAAAATATGAAACCTAAGAGCCTGTTTCGCATCTTGGCGTGTGAAGAGATGCGAAACAGGCTCTTAGGGGACACGGATTCGCAAATGGATTTCGCTATACCTTGAGCCAGCCGTTTCGCTAAGCGTTCGACAAGGCATGGCAAGACATAACCATAATGAGAACAAGCTTTAATAAAAGCACACCAAACAGGCAGCTGTACAGAAAGCGATGTACAGCTGCCTGTTTTTATGCCCAGCAAACAATTCTTCAGATAAAACAAACCTTTCGTCAGATGCATGGCGCCATCTTTGTGCGGTATTACCTTAGAATATAATAAAAGATATTAGAGTATAAGAGTATAGAGTATAGAGTATAGAGATTTGTAACAATGTTTCTCATAGAACAGTAACCAGAGAGTAACTTGATGGTAACATTGTGATCAACGTATCGAGGGGTTGTATGCAAAACAGCATCTTTCTTTCATAAACAATCTGGTTCCTTTTCGTCTGCAAATGGAGTCTTATATTTTCAAGCAAAAAAGTCATCCAGGCAGTGCAATTCCCGCCGGATGACTTTTGCGTCACTTGGACATGATGTGATTTTACGGTGCAGCAGTTCCTTTATTTTGTGCCAAAAATACGGTCACCGGCATCGCCCAGACCTGGCACGATATAGCCCTGTTCATTCATGGTCTCGTCCACACCGCCGCAGTAGATATCCACATCCGGATGTGCTTCCAACAATGCTGTACAGCCTTCTGGACACGCCAGCAGGCACAGGAACTTGATGCTCTTTACACCCATTTCCTTCAGGTCAGTAATAGCAGCTATGGCAGATGTGCCGGTCGCCAGCATCGCATCCACTACGATTACCTCTCGTTCTGCAATATCATCCGGCATCTTGGAATAGTACTTCACAGCATCGTGCGTACCCGGCTCGCAGAAAATACCGATATGTCCAATCTTTGCCGCCGGAATGAGCGAGGTAACGCCCTCGATCAAGCCCAATCCTGCACGCAGAATCGGCACGAACGCCAACTTTCTCCCCGAAATCACCTTGGTCTTGGCGATGCCCTGATGCGTCTCAACTGTCACTTCCTTCACCGGCAGATCCCGTGTTGCCTCATAACAAATCAGCATAGCGGTTTCTGATGTCAATTCCCGAAATTCCTTTACACCGGTGGTCTTGTCCCGCATCAGCGAGATCTTATGCTGAACCAGCGGATGATCCACTACATGAATTCCTGCCATGGTATCCATTCCTCCCATTACCATTCTTGTTCTAGTTCCGTAATCATTTGGACGCGTGCCTCGTGCCGACCGCCCTCAAAGGGCGTATCCAAAAAGATTTCTGTCAATTCCAGCGACACACCGCTTCCCAGCGTCCGCGCGCCCATACACAGCACATTGGCATCGTTGTGCAGCCGGGTATACTTTGCCGAAAAAGCATCTGCGCAAAGTGCCGCACGCACGCCGCGAATCTTGTTGGCGGCAATCGACATCCCGATGCCCGTCCCGCAAATCAAAATTCCACGATCCCCCGGATGGTCAGCTACCGCCGTAGCGACCGCCTTGGCGATGACGGGATAGTCCACCCGCTCTCCATCACAACCGCAGTCCGTCACTTCTACATCGTCCCGTGCTTGCAGCATCTCTATGATTTCTCGTTTTCGTTCAAATCCTGCGTGGTCGCAGCCAATCCAAATCCTCATGCCATGGTAACTCCTTTGCCCTGTGATTTTCCAAGCTGTCTGTCATTCTTACTATGATATCGTTATTATTATATCATATTTTTATAACAATTACAAGGTGCATTTCAGAAATCTTTTTTCTTTTTATGTACCTTATACCGACCCGCCCGTCTTCTGTGCCTGCTGGCGGGCACGCAGGTCTTTTTCCGCCTTGACAGGCTGCAAATAGTTCGGCATCAGCGTCTCTGGGGTCTGCCAATTCGCCCGGGCAGCAGCGGCAAGGCAAATGCCTGCACCATTTTGCAGCCGTATGGCAGGGGACGAGCGGGTGATGTCTGCCGTTTCTGTAAGCAAGTCTGCACCGTCCCCCGTCACCAGAACCGGTTCATCACACGACGCAAGACAGGTCTGCAAGTCAACAGTCTCCCAAAGGGCATCAGCTTCTAGCGGCATTACCTGCCGCCCGTTACTTTTGTACAAGCCGGCATATACCAGTGTCTGGCGTGCCGCCATCACTGAACAGATAATGCCCTTCCAAGAAAGGCACTGCCACGCCAGCCCTTCCAGTGTAGACACACCCACACAGGGAATTTGCAGCGCATACGCCATTGCCTGAACGGCGGCAATGCCAATGCGCAAACCTGTATAAGAGCCCGGGCCGTTCGCCACCGCCAACGCCTGTATATCCTGCCATGTCTTTCCTAAATCGGCAAGCATCCGTGCCACCATCGGCAGCATTACCTGCGAATGGGTGCGCTGGGTACAAAGCACCTGCTGTGCCAGCACCTTCTGGCAATCGGTATCATAAACCGCCGCTGCCGCCGTTCTGCCCGAGGTATCCATCCCCAAGATCTGCAAACCGCTCATCTCCTTCTATGGTAATCTGCCGCACGTCGTCCGACAACCGTACAAGGGTAATGCGGATGACATCCGGCGGCAGTGCCTCTATCATATGTTCCGCCCACTCAATGGCAAATACGCCTTCCTCCAAGGGATAGTCATAATACCCCGTGGATTCCAGTTCCATCACATCGGCGATCCGATACATATCGAAATGATACAGTGAAAGGCCATCCCCATGATATTCCTGCACAATGGCAAATGTAGGAGAGGACACCACATCCGGCAGCCCCATCCCCTTTGCCAATCCTCGGGTGAACGTTGTTTTCCCAACGCCCAGCCCGCCGGTATAGGCAATGATATCGCCCGCACGAAGCCGCCGTCCCACGGTCTCCGCGAATGCCATCGTTTCCGCCGGCGAGTGAGTCACCTGTACAATCTTCTGCATAGCCGCACCTCGTTCCCACTCAGAACAAGCCCGTGATATGCCCTTCGTTGTCGCAGTCGATGCGCAGTGCCGCCGGTGCTTTCGGCAGGCCAGGCATAGTCATGATATTGCCTGTCAGCACCACCACGAAACCGGCACCATTGGACAGTGTCAAATCCCGCACCGTGATGGTAAAATTCGATGGTCGACCGAGTTTGGTGGGGTCATCCGACAGCGAGTACTGCGTTTTTGCCACGCACACCGGCAGCGAACCGCCGCCGAGTTCCTCGATTTGCGCCAGTGCCTTTTGCGCCTGCGCTGTGAACGTTACGCCGTCCGCACGGTAAATCTCCCGTGCAATATATTCCACCTTTTCCGGGATGGACAGAGACGTATCGTACAGCACATGAAACTGTGACGGTTTTTTCTCGATGGACTGGCAGACCTTTTCTACCAGTTCCAGCCCACCGGCACCGCCTTTCGCGAATACTTCCGTGAGTGCCACCTCTGCGCCAAGCCCCTCACAGAACGCCTTGACAAATGCCAGTTCTGCACCGGTATCGCTTTCGAATCGGTTGATCGCCACCACGACTGGCACGCCGTATTTCTTCATATTCTCAATGTGTACCTGCAAGTTCAGGATGCCCTTTCGAAGGGCTTCGAGATTCTCCTCCGTCAACGCCGACTTTGGCACGCCGCCGTTGTACTTCAGCGCACGCACCGTTGCCACAAGCACCACACAGTCCGGATGCAGTCCGCCGTATCGGCACTTGATGTCGAAAAACTTCTCTGCGCCGAGGTCAGAGCCAAACCCTGCCTCCGTCACACAGTAGTCGCCTAGCTTTAGTGCCAGCTTTGTGGCTCGCAGTGAATTGCAGCCATGCGCAATATTGGCAAATGGACCGCCATGGATGAGCGCCGGAGTATGTTCCAACGTCTGTACCAGATTGGGCTTCAAAGCATCCTTCAGCAGAGCAGTCATCGCACCATGGGCACCTAGATCCTTCGCATAGACCGGATTGCCATCCAAGTCATACGCCACGAGGATCTTCCCCAGCCGTTCTTTTAGGTCCGCCAGGTCAAATGCCAGACAGAGGATCGCCATGACTTCGGAGGCCACAGTAATCTGAAAACCGTCGCTGCGAGGAATGCCGTCCACCTTGCCCCCGAGTCCGATGACGATATTACGCAGGGCACGGTCGTTCATATCTAGCACACGCTTCAGCATCACACGGCGCTGGTCGATGCGCAGCGCATTGCCCTGCTGCATATGGTTATCCAGCATGGCACAGAGCAGATTGTTGGCAGAAGTGATGGCGTGCATATCGCCGGTAAAATGCAGGTTGATGTCCTCCATCGGAACAACCTGCGCATAGCCGCCGCCTGCGGCACCGCCTTTGATGCCAAACACCGGTCCCAGCGATGGTTCCCGCAGCGCCAGCACTACCTTCTTTTCCAGCTGATGCAGTGCATCTGCCAGCCCTACGCTAACCGTTGTCTTGCCCTCTCCTGCGGGGGTGGGATTGATGGCTGTCACCAGAATCAGTTTACCATCTGGCTGCTGCGCCGTCTTTTGATACAACGCTTCTGAAAGCTTCGCCTTGTCGTGTCCATATGGCTCGATATCCTCCGGCGCAATGCCGAGCGATGCGGCAATCTGTGTAATAGGGTATACTTCTGCATTTTGTGCAATTTCAATATCCGACAACATATACACTCTCTCCTTTTTCCTTCTTCCTAGGGACAAACACATACTTTTATTATATCATTTTTTCTCTCTCTTTGCAAGGCGATTCCGGCTTTTCAGGGATTTCGTTCATTTTCCACGAGTTTTCCCACTACTTTTGCACAAAACCGTCAGAACCCGTCTGCCTGCCGGTATCATTTCCCTGTATGCTGCATACAATAAGCTACAAGTTTTGTCGAGCGATCTCTACACAGAAAGGAAGTCTGGACTATGTGCAAGCATACCCACCCCTTTTTTCGTCTGCTGGCACTGTTGACAGCAGGCTGTTTGTGCTGTGCCCTGTTAGGCTGTACGGCACGTTCTTCACACGATTCCGTCCCCGAAGATGCGGCATTTTGCCAGGACATCTTCCAACAGGTACAACGTGTCGAGCAACTGCACATCGCCAGCAGCACCACCCAGCTCACCTCTAATGCGCCTGCCGCCGGCACCACGCTACAATACACCCCCACCTATGCCATGTGGTTTCCCGCCATGGACTATACCGGACTGCTCGAAGGCGCATCGAAGGAAGCCTTTCGTCAGGCAATGGCTTCGCAGTTTTCCAATGCCGCCGCAATGGGCATCAACACGGTCTTTTTACAGGTACGTGCCTACCAGGACGCCTACTATAATTCCCATCTGTTTCCGCCGGGCAAGGCGGTTTCCTTCGACCCGTTGGCTGTCATGCTGGAAGAAGCCCACCGCCTGGGGTTGTCTGCCCACGCCTGGATCAATCCCATGCGCGGACCGACCGATACCGAAATGCGTGCCATGGCATCCCAATATCGCCTACGATGCTGGTACGATGACCCAGAGAAAAACGGCACCTATCTGGTACAGTGGGAAGGTCGCTGGTGGCTCAACCCAGCATATGCAGATGTGCGCCAGTACATTGCCGATGGAGCCGCAGAAATTGCCGCCAACTATGATGTAGACGGCATCCACATCGATGACTACTTTTACCCCACCACCGACAAGGCATTTGATGCAGCGGCATTTGCACAAAGTGGGGGAGCCTCCCTATCAGACTTCCGATTCCAGCAGACAAGCGCAATGGTGCAGCTGCTGTACCAGACGGTGCATGAAATAAATGACGCCCTCCGTTTCAGCATCAGCCCCCAGGGCACACTCCACGGCAACTATGACAGCCAATTTGCCGATGTGAAACGCTGGGGGAAGGAGGCAGGATACTGCGATATGCTGATTCCGCAGATATATTTCGGATTTCTAAACGAAACGGCACCATTCTCAGACACCGTTACCCTCTGGAAATCAATAGTAACCTGTCCGGACGTTTCTCTGGTCATTGGCATTGGCACACACAAATTTGGGAAAGAGGATGTTTGGGCAGGCACAGGCAGTCAGGAGTGGATCGACCAGCTGGATATCCCCCAGCGGCAGGTCGCCTATCTCACCGAACAAATCGGCCTAGACGGCATTGCATTCTACAGCTACCGCACTACATTTGCGCCAGATATACAGGCGGATGCCATGGCACAGCA
>CASDUD010000137.1 GCA_949283725.1 uncultured Ruminococcus sp. | reverse complement strand
TTCCTGCTGTGCTGCATGATCGACTTCCTGCGCAAAGGTTGCCTCGGCCGGCTCGGTCATCGACTGACCTCCTGACGGCAGATTCGAAGCAGGAACGCGCGGTTTCTTTTCCTGCGGATATCTCGCGGTAATATTTTTGATCTCCGAGACGAACGCTTTTGAAATCGATCCTGCCGTTTGGGGAGAACAGGTGCTTTGTTTTTCTCCACAGTATATGGTCGGCAGTCAGCAGATACAAAACAGCGAGAACCTTTTTGACGGGCTTTCGCAGAAATGATCGCTCGGCTTCAAAAAGCTGCTTATGTCTGTTGTTTTGGAATATCATTTTCACATCATCCTTTCGGCGGTATATTTCGGACAGGCGTTTTTGAAATGCTGTATTTTGGGCATCTCTGAAAACAGCTTTTACTGCATCGCCGACAGAAACAGCGCCGCAGGCAAGCCGGATATCCAGCACAGGGCAAACTTGGACAGTGCATCCGTCTTTTTTCCTGTAGTAGAGACAAAGTCTGCAATCGCAGTCTCTCCCGGTGTATTTGTATGGGCTGCGTTTTCTGCCTCCGCCGCGCTGTATGCCGCCGGGCGGATGTTTCATCATCGCCTCCATACTGTTGAGGGATGGGGTATTGGTAAAATACATTTTGTCAGCTCCTTTTCTTGAAATGAAAAAAGCCCGAAGTCTTTTGCAAAACTTCGGGCAGTTAAACGCAAAAACGGCAGACAAGTTTTTAGCGACTTGTCTGCCGTTTGAAGCAGTTATTCTGTTGTACGGGAGTTCAGTTCTATCCGCAAAGTAAAAATAGCCGTTTTATATCTACGAATATGCATCTTAAAATCCCGGCGTTTGGGCAGCAAAAAACCCCGATAAAATCGGGGTTTATGCGGAACATATCTTTTTTATGTTCCTATTATGGTGGAGCATAGGGGAGTCGAACCCCCGACCTTCACAATGCGAATGTGACGCGCTCCCAACTGCGCTAATGCCCCATCCATAGAACTGCACCAACACCTGCGTGAAAAGTTCATATCTAGTATAGCACACTTCGGAGAGGATGTCAAGCATTTTTGCAAATTGGATAGAATACGCCATATATCATGACCCATATGGTCTGTACAGATACGTTTGCCTTCGGCTAGAGAGGCGCCCCAGTCCTCCTTTCTCCGTGCACTGTTAGGAGAATGGCATAGGATGTATCTGCTGCCGCAGAGTGGACATTGTCTCCTTATTCCATGCGCTAATCTTTAACAGCAGACAGGCAGAAGGAAGCCATCGGACAACCCTTACACTGCGGTTTCCGGGCGCGGCAAGTATCTCTGCCAAACCAGACAACTCGATGGCAAAAATCCGAAGAGCGTTCCGGCGGAATCAACGGACGCAAATCACGTTCGACCTGTACTGGATCTTTGGACTGGGTCAGCCCCAGCCTGCCAGTAATGCGTATGAAATGCGTATCCGCTACAATCGCCGGTTTGCCATAAATGTCCCCTAAAATTAGGTTTGCCGTCTTGCGCCCTACACCGGACAAAGTTAGCAGATCTTCCATCGTATCCGGTACAACGCCGCCATATTGGGTCAGCAGCTGTATCGCCATTTCGCGGATGCTTTTGGCTTTCATATGGTAAAACCCACAGGGGCGAACCAGTGCCTCTAAGTCTGCGATCTCGGCATTTGCAAACGATTCCAGCGTGGGATAAGCGGCAAATAACTTTGGCGTTACCTGATTGACTCTGGCGTCCGTACATTGCGCCGACAGACGCACAGCGATCAGCAATTCATAGGGCTTTTCATATTGCAGCGCACAGGTTGCCTGCGGATACACCTGTTCTAACGTCTCGACGGCGCGCAGCGCACGTTCTTTTTTATTCATATTTCTATTCCCTCCCAAACAGAAATTTTGCATAGAACCTTTTCCACGTTGTCGGGTGCGTTTCCCTCCATTATATTCATTTCCAGCAGAAGTGGGATACGCAAAAAGACCGCTGCACTCCATTGGTGTGTAGCGGTCTCCTTTGCATGACAATATCATGGCCGTGTCCACATCTGCAAGATGCATATGGCTGACCGCATACTGCCTCCAAAAAAGCAATTCCCTGTATCACTACAGGGAATGCCAACCATCTTAAAAAACAAACAGATGCTAAAATGCCTATACGTGGTGCAAACGCACACTTCTGAAGGCAATTTTTTATCTCTTGGAGAACTGCGGTGCCCGACGAGCCGCCTTGAGACCGTACTTCTTCCGTTCCTTCATTCTCGGGTCACGTGTGAGGAAGCCAGCCTTCTTGAGTACCGGACGCAGTTCCGGGCTGTATACGAGCAGCGCACGGGAAATGCCGTGGCGAATCGCACCTGCCTGGCCTGTTACGCCGCCGCCAGTAACGGTGCAGATAACGTCCATCTTGTCCACATTGTCGGTGAGGTTGAGCGGCTGACGCACAATCAACTTCAGCGTGTCCAGACCAAAATATTCATCAATGCTTCTGCCGTTGATGGTGATGCTGCCGGTGCCAGGATACAGACGAACTCTTGCAACGGAGTGCTTCCGTCTGCCGGTCCCATAGTAATATTTTACCTTGGATTCGTACATAGTCATTCACTCCTTTCGCTTAGCACTCGCAAATTTCAGGCTTCTGTGCTGCCTGCTTGTGTTCTGCACCCTTATAGGTACGCAGACGCTTAAGCTGGTTTGCGCCCTGGGTGTTGTGCGGAAGCATACCCTTTACTGCGATCATCATGGCTTCGTCTGCCTTTTCTGCCATCATGACTTTATACTGGGTCTTTTTCAAGCCGCCAATCCAGCCTGTGTGCCAGTAATAATACTTCTGTTCAAGCTTCTTCCCCGTCAACACTGCCTTGTCGCAGTTGATGATGATTACGTGATCCCCACAGTCTACATGGGGCGCAAATGTGGGCTTGTGCTTCCCACGGAGCAGGTGAGCAGCCTTCGCAGCGACACGCCCGAGGGGCTTGCCAGCGGCGTCCAGCACATACCACTTGCGATCTACTTCGCCAGCCTTCGGCATAGTTGTTGCCATAGTCTATTCCTCCATCCAA
>CASDUD010000136.1 GCA_949283725.1 uncultured Ruminococcus sp. | reverse complement strand
CTCATCTTCATTGCGAGGGGAGTGCCCCGCCAGAACTCGCCGTACGCTCTCGCGCGTAGTATTGATTTGCTCAATCCGGAAAGTGGAAAGGATCTCATCCTCCATTGCTTTTGCACCAAACAAGTGGTCGCTGCGCTGCGGCGTGAGAAGAATGCGTACTGCGGACAAGGAGACCTGGGTAACACCTTCTAAAAAAACAATACGTTCTCCGTCGAAATCGTTCAGCGGCAGCTTCTGATAAAAATTTTCCTTTAGAAGTGCCACAAACTCCTGAAGATCCGCTTTCGGATATTTGTAGCCCAGTTTTTTTAGATCCGTTATGCTTTTGTCTGAAAGCATTTTCGCAAACAAAGAAGCGTCCATCGAAAGCCCCCACTACTGATACAAATTGATACTAGTTAATATCAGTATACGCCGAATTTGCAGAAGATACAACCCAAAATGCAGAAGATGTGTTCGGATCTGGAAGCACGTTTCTCTGTCAGTCCTAGGCATTGGCCTCGATTAGCGCATTCTCATTTGCCTGCTGGATGCAGCTTCTTTTCTGTTTGCGCCAGATCTTGCGGCGTGCCGATTCTATACTTTTCGGAGCAGAGAACATCATCATTCGATTCGCCTTATGAGTAACACGCAATCAGACAGTGGCAGTTGACACAATCAGCAATAAAATTATTGTAAGCTTTGCATCACTTCATCCATAGTTTAAGAAAGCTATAGAGTCTCTACCATTGAGCTATTCGTATGCTATCTTTAGAACAAACAGGGCCCTCTAATGGTTTAGAGGGCCCTGTTTGTTCTATTAATTGGTATTTTACTGCGTCACCATACCTTACATAGTGAACATCAACAAATCATTATCCGTCTTCCAGTTCAACCTGACTTGCCACTCGACCACCAATCGTCATCGACGATATTCGTCGATTCCTTTCCGCTTCCTCCGGATTTCGACGGCAGTATTCTGCATACAACACCTCAATAATATACAGCAACCCCATTTTGAATGTGAGAAGCCCATTTTGATGTACATCATGAATCACATCACAAACGATAGTACAGTCCGCCAAATCGGCCAGCTCAGATTTTGCATAGCGTGAAATAAGAATAATTTTTGCGTTTCTCTGTCGCGCCAAACGAGCCACTTCTAAAATATCATTTGTACTTCCGCTATACGAAAAAAATACGACCAAACTATTAGAAGGCAGTAACGCAGCAGTAATCCCCTGTAGCTGATGATCAATATCACAATGAAATTTATAGGACAACCGCATAAAACGAATACGAGCTTCCATGGCAGACAACAGCATGTTTCCAAATCCCACAAACTGTACATAATCCGCCTTGCACAGAAGTGTCACTGCACGATCAATATCAGTCTCATTTAAATTTTGCTGCACCCGCGCCAGAGCAGACTGACTAACCGATAACAGTTTATCCATGATCTCATTTAATGAATTATGCGATTCAATAGCCGTATCACTAGCTAGCGCAACTTCACTGGAATTGGATAAGCACTGCATTACCTGCATACGAAGTTCTGGATACCCGCGTAGCTCCAACTGTTTACAAAATCTGAATATCGTTGCATCGCTCGCATCACATTTTTCCGCCAGATCCGAGATTGCCAGATGTGGAATGTCATGGGGATGGGTGAGGACATAGCTAGCAATGGCCCGTTCTTTTTTGCTGAACAGATTCATTTTGGAACTGATTCGCGCGAAAATATCCGGAGCTGTCTGCATTGAAAATCCCTCCGTTTCTTTGGATTCATTATACCATTTTGAAAGGCCCTTTACAATTTTGCCGCTCAAAAATTAAAAATATTTTCACAATTCTATTATTCGCAAAAATTATTTTCAAAGTGCACAAAAAAACTTTGGAAAGATTGGCAAGATTTCCACTTCACAAAATGAAAACTATTTTCTATAATCTTTTTAGCAAGAAAATTTTTTCAAACAGAATCGATCGGGGATTTCCCCCGACGGAATAAAAGAAAGGATAAGGTGTACAACATGAAACAACACTGGAAAAGGGTCATATCAGCTGTGCTGGCAATCGGATTGGCAATGTCCATGACCGCTTGCAGCGGAAATTCCGGCAGCACCTCCCAGGAGACTAGCAGCGCAACATCGGTGGCGCAGGCGGGGGCTGCGGACGCCCTTTGTATTGCGCAGGTGCCCAAAGGAACTGGTGACAAAGTGGATTTTCCTTGGGAAAACATGCTTTTGCTGCCTGGCCTGATGTATCGCACATTATTCCTTGCGCAAACTGATCTGAGCACGCTGGAACCGGATCTGGCCAGCGAATACTCGGTCTCCGAGGACGGACTTACATACACAATTCAGTTCAAAGATGGCAGCAAATGGTCCGATGGCGAACCAATCACCGTGAACGATGTGCTTTTCAGTATTAAAACCAATTTGAAAGCCGCTGTTTCCAACGGCATCTTTACTACCGCTTTCGGCAAGATTGAAGGTGCGGAAGCTTGGCGTAACGGAGAAGCCGATGACTTGGCTGGCCTGTCCGCCGAAGGAAATACCATCACCATCAAACTCTCCAGCCCCCACAGCGCCTTTATGAAGGTCCTGGCACAGTTCGCCATTCTGCCGGAGCATTGCCTGGCTGATGTTGATCCTTTGGAGCTGAATACAAATGATTTCTGGTCCAATCCGGTCACAAGCGGAATGTATCGTCTGGACGAAATGAAAGCCGGAAGCTACTACACCCTGGTGCGCAACGAAAATTATGATGGTGTTCAGCCCAAGATTGAAAAGATTATCAACTACTTCGTTTCGGACTATGTGACTGCCGCTCAGGCCGGCCAGCTGGATTACTTCAACACCAATGCCACCGATGTAAAGAACGAGCTTTCCAAACTGGACTATATGACAATGTATCCGGTGGATATCCTGTTCTACCGTTATTTTGTCTGCAACATGAAAGGCGTTGACGGCAATGAAAATCCATTGATGCAGAATCAGAAAGTCCGCGAAGCGCTGATGTACGCCATTGACCGGGAAACCTTAGCCAACGAACTCTTCCCTGATTTGGCACATACCATCAATTCCGGCATTCCCAATGACAACTCCGTATACAACGGCAAAACCTATGAATACAACCCGGAAAAGGCCAAACAGCTGCTGGACGAGGCCGGCTTTGACTACAACACCACTTTACGAGTAATGTATTACTACACCGATCAGGCCACCGTGGATTTTATGGAGGCAATCGCTTACTATCTTGGCGAGATTGGCGTAAATGTGGAGCTGACTCAGAGCACTCAGAGCACCCAGGATCTGTTCCAAACCCGCGATTACGACATTGCCTACAAAGGTCTCTCTGCCTTTGACCTGAGCGAGTGGTACAACGAATACAGCTCTACAAATGCAAACTTCCAAAACATCTTCGGCGGCGATACCTCCTTTGACAGTCTGCTCACTCAGCTGTCTGAATGCACCACTGACGAGCAGCAGGCGCAGGTGTTGTCTCAGCTGCAGGAACTGGAACAGGAGCAGCTCTTCAAACTTCCGTTGTATACCATCGGCAACAACATCTTCATCAACACCAGCCATGTGAAAATTCCCGAAGGCACCTCCTTTGGTAATCCTTGGTACAAATCTGATATTGGCTTTGAGAACTGGGAACTGATTTCCTGATTTTCATAGATCTGTTATAACACAGTGAGCGCCCTTTCGGGGGCGCTCACTGACTAATAAGAGAAAAGGGAGTTGCAGTCATGCTGAAATTCACATTAAAAAAACTGCTGCAGATGATACCTATGCTCCTGCTGATTAGCTTTATCGTATTTGGTGCGCTGCAGCTCACCGGGGTGGACCCGGTCAGTTACATGGTTACGCCAGACATGGCGGCCAATTCGGAAAATCTGGAGCTTCTGCGCGAGAAACTGGGACTGAACGATCCGTTTCTAGTCCGATATGTTCGCTGGCTCGGCGATATGCTGCGGGGCGATTTCGGCTACAGCATCCAGGACGGTACCGCCATCAGCAAAATTCTTGCCACCCGAATGCCCGCAACCATGGAACTGGCCGCCTGGGCTCTGGTCCTCTCCTCTGTGTTGGGTATCGGTATCGGCATTATTTCGGCTATCCGGCAAAACGGCATCATCGACTATGTGGGCCGCATTTTTGCCGTTTTGGGGCAGTCTGTGCCCCAGTTTTTCTTTGGCATCTGCCTGATCCGGGTATTCTCCATCCAGCTGGGTTGGTTTCCCAGCAGCGGTCGGTTCTCGCCCGGTGGCGGACTGACTGATCATTTTCTTCATTTGGTTCTGCCCGTAGTCACCATGACCTTGGCGATGTGCGCCGTACTGATGCGTTACGCCCGAAATACCATGCTGGACGTGCTGAACAGTGAATACATTAAAACCGCCCGAAGCAAGGGTATCCCCGAGTGGAAAGTTTATCTGAAACACGCATTCCGCAATTCCCTGCGGCCGGTCCTGGTCATTCTTTGCTTCCGTCTGCCCATGCTGATCGGCGGTTCTGTTGTCATCGAATCCGTCTTCGCCTGGCCAGGCATCGGTTCTATTATCACCAGTGCGGTGACCGCCGGCGACTTCCCGGTTGTGATGGTCACAACGCTAATGGTTGCAGCTGCAATTCTGTTTGCCAGTTTCTTGGTGGATCTACTCACAGCTCTGCTGGATCCCCGAGTAAGACTAGGTGAATGAGCGTGGAGGAAATACAATGAAAATAAAGAGCAATTCATCCACTGGCTTGTGGAAAAAGAACCTGCGCAAATTCTTAAACAATAAACTGGCAACTGTTGGTCTGTTATTCGTGGCACTGATTGTTGTCGCCTGTCTGCTCGCTCCACTTCTCACTTCCTATGACCCTAATCAGGTAGCCTTTTCCGACAAAACTCTTGGCCCCTGCGCACAGCACTGGCTCGGAACAGACAAACTCGGCCGCGATATCTTTTCTCGCGTACTGTACGGTGGCCGCATCTCTATTCTGGTTGGCGTTACCGGTGCTGTATGCGGTTCTCTGATTGGTATCGTGCTGGGCAGCATCGCCGGCTACTTCGGCAAGGCTGCAGACGCCCTGCTGATCCGTCTGTCTGAAATTTTTCAGACTTTTCCTCAGATGATTCTGGTTCTGATCATGGCCGCCGTACTGGGGCAGGGCGTGGGCAATCTTCTCATCATTTTCTCGCTTACCGGCTGGATGACCACCTTCCGCATGGTTCGCAATGAGTTTATCGCGCTGCGCGGCGAAACCTATGTTCAGGTTTGCGAGGCGTTCGGCATGCCCAAAAGCAGTATTATGTTCAAACAGATTTTGCCCAACGTTCTTTCTCCTGTTATCGTTGCCGCCACTGTTAACGTTGCCGGATTCATCTTATCCGAAGCCGGTCTGAGCTTTCTGGGCGTAGGCGTTCCCTCCTCGGTTCCCACCTGGGGTAATATTTTGAATGCGGCAAAATCCATCGAGGTCGTCACCAATTACTGGTGGCTGTGGGCTGTGCCCGGTATCGTGATCTCGGTGTTCGTTCTGGCCATCAACTTCTTCGGCGACGGCCTGCGGGACGTTCTGGACCCGAAACAGCAGTAAGGAGGCGGCAGTATGGATACAAAAGAGATCATCTTAGACGTAAAAAATCTGAATACCACCTTTATTTCCGACCGCAAGGAGAT
>CASDUD010000135.1 GCA_949283725.1 uncultured Ruminococcus sp. | reverse complement strand
GACTTGTTTTTGCAGCATCTATTACTGACGGCAGCGGAAGAGGCTCTGCTTACGCTGTGCCGGGCAACCGCTTCATTGGATGTGATCATCATCGTCGGTCTACCCTTTGTGCATCAAAACGCCCTGTACAACTGCGCTGCTGTCTGCCTGCATGGAAAAATACTGGGCATGGTTCCCAAGATGCATCTGCCCAACTATGGTGAATTTTATGAAGTACGCCACTTTACGCCAGGCGATGTAGCAGTGCCCGGAACAATGGCAAAACTGGCCTGTGATCCGGATGGCTGCTCATTTCCTTTTGGTGCAAAGCAACTTTTTGCCTGCACACAGATGCCTGACTTCACCTTTGGCGTAGAAATCTGCGAGGATGTCTGGGTTGGTGACACACCTTCCATTGAAATGGCGCAACGGGGCGCTGTGCTAGTCGTCAATCTATCTTGCAGTGATGAAATCATTGGCAAAGAGGACTATCGCCGCACCATTTTGCAGGCAAAATCCGGAAGCCTGCTGTGCGCCTATGCCTATGCCGATGCAGGTTTTGGCGAATCCACCCAGGACATGGTCTTTGCTGGACACAACCTCATCCTAGAAAATGGCACGATACTCACCGAATCTCAACTATTCCAACAAGGCATTCTCTATGGGGAAATTGATGTGCAGCGGCTTACTGGTGAACGACGTCGCTCTAACACCTTCCAAAAACGCACTGCACCGAACACAGTTACCACGGAGTTCTCCCTGCCACTGACCGAGACAGTGCTGACACGATATATCAACCCTATGCCTTTCGTACCGAGAAAGGATGCAGAACTGGCAGCACGCTGTGAAAAAATTCTAACGCTTCAGGCAATGGGACTTGCCACACGTCTAAAACATATTGGTTGCAAAACAGCCGTGATCGGTCTTTCTGGCGGACTCGACTCCACACTGGCATTGATTGTCATAGTACACGCCTTCCGCATTTGCGCGCTGGCACCTTCGGGCATTCTAGCAGTTACCATGCCCTGCTTCGGCACAACCGACCGCACATATCAAAACGCCTGCCGTCTGGCGGCTGCCTATGGTGCCACACTCCGAGAAATCCCCATCCAAGCCAGCGTACGGCAGCACTTCGCCGATATCGGACATGATGAGTCTATACAAGATGTCACCTATGAAAATTCCCAGGCACGAGAGCGCACCCAGGTGCTGATGGACCTCGCCAACCAAGCAGGCGGCATTGTCATCGGTACTGGCGACCTATCCGAACTGGCACTTGGCTGGGCAACCTACAACGGCGATCATATGAGTATGTATGCGGTGAACGCTTCCATTCCCAAAACACTGGTACGGGATCTAGTAGCGTATGAGGCTTCCCACACCGATCGGACACTGCGCAGTGTTCTCCAAGATGTGCTGGATACCCCTGTCAGCCCAGAACTGCTCCCACCAGAACAGGACGGCACCATTGCCCAAAAAACAGAGAATATCGTAGGCCCCTATGCACTCCATGATTTCTTTTTATACTATGTACTTCGCTTTGGCTTTGCGCCACATAAGATCTATCGAATGGCGCAACTTGCCTTTGATGGCACCTATGACCAAGCCACCATCCTACACTGGATGAAAAAATTCTATGGACGATTCTTCTCCCAGCAATTCAAGCGCAGCTGCTTGCCTGATGCTCCAAAAGTGGGTACCGTTACGCTCTCACCGCGAGGCGACTGGCGAATGCCCAGTGACGCCAGCGTGGCACTCTGGCAGGCGGATTTGGCAACACTCATATAAGCAACACCGCACAAAGACCGCCTGTCGGCTTTGTGCGGTGTTGCCCTTACACTGTCTAGACAGTAATACTGGATTCGGACAAATCAAACGGAGCCCATCCCGCAAAGGGGACAGGCTCCGTCTTTTGTTTTTGTATTGTTGAATCACAAGATGACTACACAACGCAATTGAATTATTCCGCACTCGGCAAACTTGCAATCATAGAAACCAAGAAACGCAGCAGCACATTGCTGTCAGACGAGCTGAGGTAGCCGTCGGCATTACAGTCACTGTTTTGTGTCGCCTGCTCATTCAGGGTAACTACGCCTGCCAGCGCCCGATTCAAATGCACCGCATCGGTAATATCAATCCGTCCATCACAGTTCACGTCGCCATAGAGAACATCACCAACCACTACACTGGAAGAAGTTGTTGTCTCACTCGGTGTCGGCTGTGTTGTAACAGCTTCTGTCGTGGTGGTTTCTTCCACCGCCTCTGTTGTTGTCGTTGTAGTCGTTTCTTCTTCCGACGAGGTTGTTACTTCACTGGATGTCGTTGTAACTGTTTCGGTTGTAGTTGTTTCGTTAGAGGATGTTTCAGTAGTTGTCTCGCTGGCATCTCCTGTAGAAGCGCCCTTCTTTAGATAGGCACCGGTAAGCGTTACAACAGAGGTTTCCAGTGCATCCCCTTCGGCGTCATCATTTGCCCACCATACCTGGACTTCACCGCCAGTCTTTGCCATAGCTGTCTCACAAATCTGGGCGATCTGAGATGCATCTGTTACCTTGTTAGAGCCGGCGTTGTAGGTGACTTCATACGGAGTGGACATATCAATCATTGTTTCTACGCCTTCGCCCGCTTCACTGATTTCCCACTGATAGGAGATCCAGTAGTCAATACCATTTACATTGGCAGAGACACCCAGACATCCGTTGGCATAGCCGACGTTGCTTTCCGTATTAAAGATGAGATATACTTCATCGCCCATGGCTTGGCCAAATTCGATGACATAGTTACCCTGAGACGGGGTGATGGTTGCCATGACTGCATCTTCCTTCGGTGGTGCAGTGACAGTTGGTGTCGTAACCTTTGGCGTACGGGAAGTTGCCAGTGTTGTCTCACGGCTCTGTGTGGTTCCTGATGGCTGGAATGCAGCATAGGCTTCCTTAAATTCATCCAATGTAATAACCAGATCACTCTGATAAATGGTCTTGAGTGTTTCCGGGTTATTTTTGGAAGAATCCATCAGATGCTCGCCATACCATGGCATAAAGTACAGCCAATAAGCACCATCTGCTGTCATATTTTCTACCGACGGGATGGTGTCATTTTCCATCAAAGCGATCATTTTCTTGTTATCATACATCTTAATCAAGTTGTAAAATGTGGAAGAAATGGCACTTTCATTGGGCTGTCCGTTGGCGTTATACTTATCATAACCAATAATATCCACAAAGTCATCACCCGGATAGAACAGGGCAGAATCATCGTTGTAGGTATAGCTGTTGAATTCCCAAATCAGGTTGTGCAGGCCATATTCTTCTGTTAGCAAGTCGTGCAGATAACGATACAGTTCTACATATACATCTGCGCCATCTTTCGACCACCAGAACCATGCACCGGAGCCATCGGCACCACCGTTACCCTCTGCTTCATGGAACGGACGGAACAGCAAGGGTACATTCGCATCATCCAGCTTCTTCAGTTCTGTTGCCAGATTATCCACCGCCAGGAGAAAGTATTCATGTTCCTTTGTTCCCTGGGTAAGTACATTATTGGGCGAGAAGTCTGTCTTTTCACTGTATGTAGTCTGATCAAATGCCATGGTCTGACCTACGGTGTAGTCATCCATGTTGATGGGTACATTGATATGCCAGCTTGCTGTGGCAATGCCGCCTTGATTCTGCACCCAGTCGATGATTCGATTTGAAACGCCTGCATCCCACGCATACAGCGGGCAGGTTTCACCATAGTCGAATCCACGGATAACCGGTAACTCTCCGGTTGTATTCTCAATGTAGTTAAACTCATCATCTCTGGATTCGCCGTAGTATTCTTGTTGGCCAGAGAGGACGTTTTTTCCGTATACAGAAGAGAGATATTCCATCAACTTCTGGGCTTCTTTTGTTGCCTGAGGGTCAGAGCAGCTTTTATCAGATGCTGTTACCTCTGGCAGCACCGTTTCTTCGATACGGATATAGTCTACATTGACCCAACTCCAGCTACACTCCACACCAATGGTATGGTCACCCGCCGTCAACCGCATGGAACCAGCGGTGACTTCTTTCCATTCGCCTTCACTCGTACCGCTGCAACTGAATGAACCAATGTTCTGCCCATCTACGGTTAGGTACTCTGTTTTGTTACCATATGGGGCAGAGTAGCCAACGATGATGTCGTACATCCCTTCTGTTTCCACCGGGACAGTTACAGATGCTGATTCGCCGGTGTTTCCAAAAAAGACATAACCACCCTCTGAAGCAGCTTCATCTTGCTGAACGGTACCAGTCACCGTACCGCTTTCCAATTCATACCGACCATCTACCGCAAAGCCTACCATACTGCTCATAAGCAAACAATTGACAGCGATGGTACCGGATAGCAGGAATGGCACGGCACGTTTGAAAAAGTTCTTCATAAAATCGCTCCATTCCGCCCTATTTTGAAGAAAACAGGGCTTAAAATTTCGTTTTGATTGCGGCGGTTCAGCTAAATATACGACTGATGCTGTGAACCCAAGTACCGCAATAAAGCATTTTCAGTATAGCATATGCATTGTACATTGTCAATAGTTTTTTTATATGAAATCGAATAAAATTCCAAATAAAATCCCAAAAATCTATTCGAATCTGTCTTCACAAAATGACTAAAATCTACTTGTGTCCCTTGTGAAAACGGGTTCTTAAATGTTTACTGTGACTCACTCTTTTATTATACCATACTTCATTCGTATTTTTATGTTGTTTTACCTATATAGAGACTAAACGCGAATTTCCAATTGATAAAAAGCAGTCCATGATGCAGATGAATCACTAGAGACTATGCGAAATTATGCTTCTATAAAAAACATCGGCAGTGTTGTATCAAGTGACTTTGAACCCGGTGTATTTGTTTCATATGCAAATATTAGAATATGGCTTTTTGTATTTATACTATAATCCCTCTATATTGTGTAATCATTTTACGAAAAGTATTGACAAATAATAAAACAGTCTGTATAATATAAAGAAAAGACAGGATGTAGGCTTTTATTCTCATGTACTACACATCAAGAGAAGCAGATATGTTTTACAAAAACGGGGAGGTATTTTTCATGTACAATCGAATACTGGCTGGTATGGCAGCTGGGGTGCTGATGGCAACTTGTGCCGCGCAGATGTGCGCTGCGGCGGCGGAGACAACAGACAGCTATGATATGTCCGTCTCGGTACGCCTGGATGGCACTAGAACAAGCATTAGTCCCTATATCTATGGGGTCAATGAGTATGGTAATGCAAACAATTTAAAGAACGTGTCTGCAACTGCGGTGCGTCAAGGCGGAAACCGCTATACAGGTTATAACTGGGAGACAAACTATTCTAATGCTGGAGAAGACTGGCTCAACAGTTCGGATACCAATATCGGGGATGTTGCTAATGGACCTGCGTATGCAGCGCAGAAATTGTCGGAAAATTGCCAGAAATATGAGGTTCCGTATAAGATGACCACGCTGCAAATGGCAGGTTATGTAGCGGCAGATAAAAATGGTACCGTATTGGAGAGTGAAGCAGCACCATCAAGCCGCTGGAACACAGTCGCATTTCGCAAAGATGGGGAACTATCCATGACGCCAGATTTAGATGACGGTGTCGTTTATATGGATGAGTATGTAAACTATCTGGTGAACACCTTAGGGGATGCCACCACCGAAACTGGCATTCAAGGATACAGTTTGGATAATGAGCCTGTTCTTTGGAATGATACACATCCGCTTCTGCACAGTGCGGAGGTGACCAACAGTGAACTGGTTTCCAAATCCATTGAATTGGCACGTGTAGTCAAGGAGATCGATCCCCATGCAGAGATCTTTGGTCCTGCCTTTTGGGGGATGCTGCCCTGCATTCAGATTTCGGAAACTGATACAGACTGGCAGGCGGTAAAGGGAAATTACAATTGGTACATGGACTATTATTTGGATCAGATGGCACAGGCAGAGGAGACATATGGCACACGTTTGCTTGATGTAGTTGATGTACATTATTACGCACAGGATTGTAGCAACGATGCCGCCATTCTTCAAGCGGCAAGGAGTCTATACGATCCAGATTATCAGGAAAACAGCTGGCTACAGCCATATTTTGGGGACTATTTCCCGTTTTTGACTCGACTGCAAGAATCTATTGACACTTATTATCCCGGAACCAAACTCGCCATTTCAGAGTATAATCTGGCCAATATTTCAGACGAGATTAATACCGGAAAGTCAGTGGTTTCTGCCATCGCTGAGGCAGAGGCACTTGGTGCATTTGCTATGAATGATGTGTATCTGGCAACATATTGGGGGACACTGTCGGAATGTCCCTATGTAGAAGCGGCCATGAATCTTTACACCAACTATGATGGGGAAGGCGCTTCATTCGGCGATACGCTGGTGGAAGCCAAGACAGACGATCTTTCTAAGGCAGCTGCATTTGCCGCTATTGAGGGAACGGATGATTCTGAAGTGACACTTGTGCTTTCTAATAAGAGCACGACCGAAAATGAAAATGCTACGATCACTCTAAGCGGAACAGCTACGAACTATCAGAGTGCTGTGGTATACGCAGTGACACAGGATAGCAGCGACATCAAGATCATTGATGTGCAAAACGGTGTAACAAATAATGCAGTGGAAATCACACTTCCGCCGCTGTCAGTGGCACAGATCGTGATTTCTGATCAGGAGACGGATAAAACCATCACGGAAGAACCAAATGTTCGGATAGAGGAAATCACTTATTCGTTTTCAGAACTGGAAATTTCAGACAATGGTTATCCCATGATTCCGCTGGGGGATAAGGAACACCTCACAGAGATTCAGATACAGATGCAGGTCACTTCTAATGCTGGTTCAACATGGTCTTTCGGTGGTGGTGCACTTTGCTTTAATCAAGTAGTCAAGGATGACACAACGGAGCAATTCTGGGGGAATAAGCCCTTTTCCTATCAACTGGGCGAAAACTTGGTGACAGTGGCGTTTGATTCGTATTTCCAAATCGTAGATGGAGACGTTAGCGTTGAAATCAACGGCAGTACTAATGACACATATGCAGAACTGCAAACTTGGTGGAATTCCTCAGAGCAGGATGCAGAGGATGGAAGTGATATCTCCGTGACATATACGAATTTCACGCTGGTCTATACCTATGATAATGAAGAAATTTTGTCAGGTGATGTCAATCAGAACGGCGCAGTTGGGCTGGATGATGCAGTTCTGCTGCAAAAATATCTTCTTGGCAATGCCACACTGACACAGGTGCAGTGGCAAGCGGCGGATATCCTGAAAACAGCAACGGTGAACGTCATTGATTTGTCGGCATTGCGGCGAATACTACTTCAGGCATAATAATTTTAAAACGTGTTCGCATATCATACGCCCGTCTTTTGGGCAAAATGATTCCCTTTTTGCAACACTTCAAAGTCTTTGCGCAATGCGATATGCTTGCCTGCGAATTTCTGACTTGTATACGGTAGTTTATTTTGAAAATTCGCATATCTATTTTATGTGAACGAAACTTTAGTACAGGCTGCCCTTAAGAGGCAGTCTGTTTTTTTGTATTTAGAAAAATGCTGCGATTCAGCATCTCTACTGTACCGCAGCATTTCCAAAAAACTTGTATTCTTACCTCACCACTTGTAATTGTTTCAGTGCAGCTGCCAGTTGCGGATCATTGTTTGGATCAGGCGCTTCATAATCAAGTGCTTCTTCACCCGGCTGCACCTCCACATCTGGTGTAATGCCAACCTGGTGATAACATTCACCTCGTGTTGTCTGATATGTTGCCACAGTTAGCGTTAGCGCTCCGCCGCTGGGCATACTGCTGGTATTCTGCATAATACCCTTTCCAAAGGTGGTAGTTCCTACCAATTCCGCCTTCTCGAAATCGTGCAACGATGCGGCAAACAACTCCGCAGCACTGGCTGTATTCTCATTGACCAGCACTACCATCGGAAGTTCACACGACTCCGCGTCCGATTCCACCAGCGTCTGCGTTGTGCCGTCTCGATAGGTCGCAATGGCAATCGTTCCCTCCGGCAACAGCGGATCCAACACCTTTTCCAAACTATTCACCAGACCGCCACCGTTGTTGCGTACATCAAAGACAAACCCCTCTACACCGCTGTCCAGCATCTCCTGGTAGAGCGTCTGGAACTGTTCCGGTGTGTTTTCCTTAAAGGAACGAATACTAATATAGCCAATATTCTTAGACAAAATCGTCCCCTGCACCGACTCCACTTCAATTAGTGCCCGCTGTACTTCCACCACCAGGGGCTTTTCGTCCCGTAGAACTCCCAACTCTACGGACGTACCTTCCTCCCCCTTGACCGCACTGACCGCTTCCTCATAACCCATCGATGCTACATCTTGACCGTCTACCTGCTGGATGATATCTGCGGGCTGAATGCCTGCTGCCTCAGCGGGAGAATCGCTTGTCACATCGTTCACCAGCAGGTAGCCCTCCTCCGTCTGGGTAACGGTCACACCAATACCCACCATATTGCCAGATTCCTCTACCATAAAGTTGGTGTATTCCTCCGCTGTCATATATTGAGAATAGGGATCGTCCAGCCCCGCTACATATCCTTTCATTGCACCCTGCATAACGGCTGTTTCGTCCACATCGGTATAGTACGCGTTTTCCACCGCCTCCGCCAACTGTTCCAGCGGAGCATATTTTTGCTGTGTCTGTATATTTCGGTACAGGCTTGTTCCTGCCATCACTGCCGACACCACCACTAAACAGACCAACAGCACCAATATTTTTTTGGAAAGTCGCACGGAATCTTCTGCAAATTCCTCTTGTCTTTTCATTTTATATGTTCCCTCCTTATGGATACAAAAAAGGCAGCGGTATAGATTGAAATCCTCCCCTGCCTTTTAGTGTATGCAAGTAGCAAAATATTATGTGTAGTATTGCCCATACATTGCGTATGTTTGGTATCTTTTCATATGTATCTTTGGATAAGTTTTGTCGTTCTCATCTTGAAAAATTCCCACCAAAGCTTACACACGCCAAGATGCGAAATATGCGTTTATAAGTACTGCATCGGGTCTACCTTAGTCCCATTGACGCGTAATTCAAAGTGCAGGTGAAAGCCCGTAGAAAAGCCTGTACAGCCTACTGTCCCTATAGTCTGTCCTTGACTCACTGTTTGACCCACCGAAACAGAAACCGTTGCCATATGACCATACAGGGTGGAGTATGTTCCATCGTGCTGGATCACTACATAATTCCCGTAGCCGCCGCCGCAGCCGCAGCTGGAATTCTTTGCATAGTTGTGTGAGCAGCCTGTTACCACACGTACTACCGTACCGCCCTTTGAAGCAACAATGGATGCACCCGCATTGCCGCCAGCAATGTCAATAGCGCCATGCGTCGTACCCCACCGACTGC
>CASDUD010000134.1 GCA_949283725.1 uncultured Ruminococcus sp. | reverse complement strand
CCCTCGTCCATCTCGGCGTGCCCCGCACCGCCGTGCCGGCCGCCCCCGCCCTGGCCGAACTGCCGGCCGACGGAGACAGTTTCAACGGAGAGTAATATTACAGACAGTAAGGAGCCCCGCGCCCTGGGGAGGGTGCGGGGGTTCTTGACGTTTCGTGCAAATTTCAAAATGCGTCATACGCTATGGCGGAGATACGTACTTTTTTGTAAAATAAACACAATCAAACAAAAAGGAAGTGTCTGCATGAAGAAACTTTTATCTACAGTTCTGTCCGCGCTCCTTCTTTACAGCGTTATGACCACTGCGCCGCGTTCCACTTATTGCGCAGACATCGGCGACATCTCCAGCAGCTCGGAAGATACCGCTCCACCGGAACTTCCTGAAGATGATGACCCCGACGAGCCGCTTCCCCCTGTCCTGCGGGATATGATTTCCGGCAGAGGTGATTGTGGGTGAAGTCATGACTTGAAATCCAAATTCAACCGTTCTTTCGCTTCTTTTCTGACTTCCTCCATTCCAATTTTATCTTTCAGCGAGAGATATGTATAATATGCCTGTAAATAGTATGCTTTGCTTTTCTCTGCATCGCCGCAGAAAAAATAACATTCTGCCATGATGGCTATAAATCCGGGCAGAAACTGATAGTGACCATACCGGATGCAAATATCCTGGCCTTCCTGCGCAGTTTGAATACACTCCTTATAGTGTTTTGACAAACCCAATTCCCTCGCATAGTTATGCAGGACCAGCGGCAAAAGTCCATTGCCAGTGATGATCACTTCCTGATTATGACTGCGAATGTATTTGAGAAGCTGCTGATAAATGGAAAGCACCGTTACGCGCTGTTCCAAATCCGAATAACACAAAGCGATCTGATTGATGATCTTGATTTCATCGAATGTATATAGAAAGCGGCTGATTTCTTCCAGTTCAAACTTCGGGATAGTCAAACGAATCGCCTGCATCAGCAGATCGATCTGTTCCTGTAGAGAATAAATCCCTTTTTCTCTTCCAAGCAGCACCTGCGAGCGCAGAATGAATTGTTTTGTCAGCAAATCATCTTCCGCTGTGATTTCGCGCAGCTTTTCAAGCTGATCGAAGCCTTCCTCTACACGTTCTGTAATGTGACAGCCAACGATTTCCTTTTTCAGTGTTTCTATTTCCAGCTCATTTTTGGAGGTAATCGCATAATAACAGCTGTCCGGTAAACCAAGCCGCTGCAACAGCGCATTGATTTTCGTTTTGCTCGGCGTTTGATGCCCATTTTCTATGCGGGAAAGAGTCGTAGGGTCACAAATCCCTTCGCAAACCTTTTCCTGTGTCAGCTTCAGCTCTTTGCGCCGCCGCTTGATATACTCGCCAACAAATACTGTTTGCATTCCTATTCCCTCCTTTTCAATTTATTATAGCACGATTTGTCGTAATAATCTCTACCGTCCCATACAATTTTCACTTTGTTAACAAACTTCTTTTGCATTGGCACCGTCTGTGGGTGATATAAATTCAAAACGACTTTAATTAAGGAGGTTTTTATGAAAAATCTTAAAAAAATGGTTTCGACCGCTTTGGCAGCAATTATGATTACTGCTGGTCTGGCTTTACCGTCGTACGCCAGCGACACCAACGAGATTGTTCCGTATGCCGCTCTTTGTCCCGAGTGCGGAACGGGCGAAATGATCAAACAGCCCACAGAATATGGGAGCTGGTTCATCGTCGGTTCCATCCGTTGTACGCATGGAGATATCTGGGCTACCGATGAAATTCAGCAGCGTACCGTCACAACTGTTTACACATGCAATTTCTGCGGCTCTTCTGACGTAACAGTTACAACCGAAGAAAGAATTGTACATCACGGCTAATTTTATAACCCACAGACGTGCCATTCCAGAGTACTAGCTAAATAAGGTAACCCCCCTGAGACTTTATTCTCAGGGGGGTTACCTTTTGAGACGCCGGCATCTACCTATTTTCACAGGCCGTGTCCAGCCAACTATCTTCGGCACAAGTGAGCTTAACTTCTGTGTTCGGAATGGGAACAGGTGGGACCTCACCGTCATCGACACCGGCGGTTCAAGTT
>CASDUD010000133.1 GCA_949283725.1 uncultured Ruminococcus sp. | reverse complement strand
AGGGGTTTTTATGAAAAATCCAAAAATGCCGCTTTTTTCTTTGGAACAGGCAGTTTTTTTGAAAAAAGCCCTTGACATACCGTTGAAAATATGGTATACTGTACTTACCTCTTTGCATGGGGGTTATTTTTTTGCATGAATTCGGGTCGCTTTTGCCCCGTTTTTTTATGCTGCTCCATGCGGTCAGAGGGAGGCAAATGAACCGGGATGCGTTTTTCTGTTCACTCACTTTTTCTGCAAATTTTGCAAATTGTGAATAGAGAAACCCATCCGGCTTCCGCACATCGGAAGAAGTACACGAGCAGGAGGTGCCGATCATGAGAGTGAAAATCACACTGGCTTGCACGGAATGCAAGCGCCGCAACTATGTGACAAAGAAGAACAAGCGGAACAATCCGGAACGGATTGAAATGAACAAACACTGCAAGTTCTGCCGGAAACATACGCTGCACAGAGAGACAAAGTAATGGGGGTCTAATGCAATGGCTGATATCGAGAAAAAGGCCGGGCAGGAAGATGCCGGCAAAAAATCCAAAAAAGCCGCATCGGTAGACACCGCCAAATCCGGTAAAAAGAAAAAGGGCGAAAAGGAAAAAAAGAGCATTTTTGCCCGTATTGCAAGTTGGTTTAGAGACCTGCGGAAGGAATTCAAAAAGGTCGTTTGGCCCAGCCGTAAAAAAGTCATCAACAATACGCTGGTGGTACTGGCGGTCGTTATCATCGGCTCTGTCGTTGTTGGGCTGATCGACACCGGTCTGTTGCGGCTTATGCAGTACCTAATGGGTCTTTCCAACTAACGCTTGTGACCAGAACAAGGAGGATTTATTATGTCAGAGGCAGCTAAATGGTATATCATTCACACCTATTCCGGCTACGAAAATAAAGTGGCAAAGGATATCGAAAAGGTTGTGGAAAACCGAAAGCTTCATGACCTCATCCTAGAAGTTCGGGTCCCCACCGAAAAGGTGACGGAAATCAAAGACGGCAAGACAAAGACTGTGGAACGAAAGACGTTCCCCGGCTATGTCCTGCTCAAAATGGTTTACACAGATGATACCTGGCACGTGGTCAAGAATATCCGTGGCGTAACTGGATTTGTAGGCCCAGGCTCAGAACCAACACCGCTCTCCGAACAGGAAGTGGCAGCACTGGGCGTTGATACGGGTGAAAATATCCAGGTTAACTATAAAGTCGGTGACGCTGTGACCATCTCCGGAACAGCCATGGACGGCTTTTCTGGCGTGGTACAGGCCATTCATCTGGAAGAAGGCACCGTGGATGTAGCTGTTTCGATGCTCGGTCGCACAACTTCGGCAACATTACAGCTTAACCAGGTGATTCGTCAGGAAGACTGACAAAACTGATGCAAATCAATTCGGAATTCTTTTGAGTTCCGGTGGGAGAGATATGCAGCATATCTCGCCGTTTACCACAATATGGAGGTGTGCATTATGGCACAAAAAGTTACAGGTTTTATTAAGCTACAGATCCCCGCAGGTAAAGCAACGCCTGCTCCTCCGGTTGGCCCGGCACTGGGTCAGCACGGTGTAAACATCATGGCGTTCACTAAAGAATTCAATGAGCGCACAAAGAACGACATTGGTATGATCATTCCGGTCGTTATCACAGTATATGCAGATCGTTCCTTCACATTCGTCACAAAAACGCCGCCTGCTGCCGTTCTGATTAAGAAGGCCTGCGGCATTGAAACGGCTTCTGGCGAACCGAACAAGAAGAAGGTGGCCAACATCACAAAGGAACAGATCCAGAAGATCGCTGAGCAGAAGATGCCAGATCTCAACGCTGGTTCTTTGGAAGCTGCGATGCGCATGATCGCTGGTACGGCTCGTTCGATGGGCATTGTCGTTGTTGACTAAGTGTGAAACGTCAGTGGGAGGAAATTTCCGCTAACCGGATCTGCGGCATATAGCAATCCGGTGCTACCACTACACTAGGAGGATAATATAAATGAAACACGGTAAAAAATATAATGAAAGCCGCAAGGCAGTAGACAGCACCAAGCAGTATGGCTCGGAAGAGGCACTGGCTTTGGTTTGCTCCAATGCAAAGGCAAAGTTCGACGAAACCGTAGAAGCGCACATCCGTCTGGGCGTTGACTCCCGTCACGCTGACCAGCAGGTTCGTGGTGCAGTTGTTCTGCCCAACGGCACGGGTAAAAAAGTACGTGTGTGTGTATTCTGTAAAGAAGATAAGTATGAAGCTGCTCAGGCAGCCGGCGCAGACTTTGTCGGCGGCCAGGATCTGGTGGACAAGATCACCAAGGAAAACTGGATGGATTTTGATGTAGTCATTGCTTCGCCGGATATGATGGGACTGGTTGGTCGTCTCGGTAAGATCCTCGGTCCGCGTGGTCTGATGCCGAACCCGAAGGCTGGCACCGTTACACCGGATGTGGCCAAGGCAGTTACAGAGGCAAAGGCTGGTAAGATCGAGTACCGTCTCGACAAGACCAACATCATCCACTGCCCGATCGGCAAGGCTTCCTTCGGTGCAGAAAAGCTGGTACAGAATTTCGAAACCCTGATGGAAGCCATCGTAAAGGCAAAGCCGGCAGCAGCAAAGGGTACCTATTTGAAGTCCTGCACCGTCACCTCTACCATGGGTGTTGGCGTTAAGGTTGCTACCAACAAGTACGGTGTCTAATTGATCTATATAAGCACGCTGCATAAGGAACGCCATATGGCGTATCGGACGCATTAATCCTTTTGCAGTTTATGTTTCTATTCGTTTGAATCTTCCCCAAAAGGCTCCCGTTTTTCTGCGGGAGTCTTTTTATTAATCATATGCATAAAGGTCTATTTTCCTGTTTTTCTCAGGGCAATATTGTACCAATTTTCGCACATTCCGAATTTATTAAATTTTTTATTTATAAATTTATAGCCGTATAGTCCCACGAAAAACAAACCAATTTCTATTGACGCACACCTTCTAAAGGCTAAGCATATGCTCCACAAAATACACGCCACACATCTACAAATTAAATATAAAGCAACGACTTTTCTTCCATTTTTCTCGATAAAAATTGGAATATTATGACTTTTATACATTTTATGGGCTTTCCTGATTTTCTATAATTATATATCTTTTTCAATTATATAATTTTTCGTAAATTAATTTTCCGCATTATTCCCACAAGTTTTTTGTGCTATCGTTAAAATTATTTGTATCTGAAAGGTTTTTCTTGAATCTTATGTAAATTTTCACAAAAATGATTGCGTTTTGTTGGCAGCAGGTGTATAATAATTATAAGAATTACACCCTACGCTCGACTCAAAGTAGATCGACAGGATGTCAAAGAAAGGTCTGATTGGTATGAAAAAACACATGATTTTCTCCTGTGCAGCAGCCTGCTTAATGGGTGTTTCCAGCATACTGGGATGCGCATTCCCTCTCACTGTGGCAGCTGCCGACGAGGTCAAGATTCTTACACTCGGTGACTCCATCACCGATGGCTACTGGACAGGTGGTGGCTATCGGAAGTATCTCTATCACGAACTGGAACAAAAGGGGTACACCAACATCGACATGGTAGGGCCGAAGGGTAGCGACACAGAGTATTTCAACTACAACGGTCAGTCTGTTACCTATGACGGCAATTACGCTGGCTATAGTGGCTATGCCATCCAAAATATTTCGGGGACTGAAACACGCTCCGGTATTCTGGAGGTAATCCAGAGTGACTATGGCAACGGCAACAATATGATCTCTGCCTATGATCCGGATGTGGTACTGCTCCAGATTGGCACAAACGACATCCTCAGCAATTACAACGATGGCATCACTGACCGACTTGACAATCTCGTAGAAGTCATCCTCAGAAGTCTTGACGGCGAGGACGATATGCTCTATGTTTCCACCATCCCAGATATCAACGTGGCAGAACGCTATGATTGGCTATGGTCGTATGGCATGTCCTATTCCGCCGATCCGGAGGGCTTTACCGCCAAAGTTCAGGGCTGTATTGATGCCTATAACGACTCCATCCAAACGCTTGTTGCTGAAAAACAGGCGGAGGGTAAGCCCATTGCCTTTGCTGATATTCACAGCGTTGTAGACCAGAACACCGACCTTTATGATGGGGTACATCCGAATGAAGCGGGCTATGAAAACATGGGCAACTACTGGGCGAATTTATTGGATGAAACTTATTTCGGCGGCAGCGGCGATACAACAGATACGCCCACCGTCACTACCCCAACAAGCACAACAACCACTACAACCAGCCCAACTGTTACCACCACTTCGAAGATAACCACAACAACCGAAAATGCAACCACAACGACCACAAACACAAAGCCAGTTATCACGCCTTCCGATGATACAATTGTATTGGACGATGTGAAAATTGGTGAAACATATGACCTCACACCCTATAAGGAATCTGGCATTACTGCCATATCCTTCGTATTCAACCAAACCCCGCCCTATGGCATGAATGGCTGCGTAGCGTTCGGTAATTGGGAATCCTATCAGAATTACACTGGAGAGGATCTGATAAATAATACCCTAACCTTTACGGTGAATAAAGCATATGATTCGATGATATTCAACAAATGGTATGGCGATACCGAATTGGAATCAGTCATCCTGTACTGCGGCACGGCAGCGGAAACATCGATCTCTGAAACCACCACAACTACAAAAAAGCCGACCACTACGACCACAACCACCACATCTACAGCAAAGCCAACTACTACGACCACAACCACCACAACTACAGAAAAGCCGACCACTACAACTACGACTACCACAACTACAACCGACACGACCACTGCACCTGTGACAACAGCCACCACAACGGAAACATCAGCCAGCGAACAACAAACCGCCGTTCTGACCGATGTGACTTTTGGTGCCTCGTATGATCTGTCCGACTATGACTATCAGTCCATCACCAAGATCGAACTGAAGTTCAAGGGCAATATCGGCTATGGATTTGGCGGTGCACTCGTACTCGGCAACTGGACCGTACAAAATTCGTATGGACACACCGATATGGATGCGGACAACACCATCACATTTAAGGTAACCAATCCACAGGATCGCTTTACTTTGTTCCGTTATTGGGGTGAAATCGAACTAGATAAAATGGTTATTTACTTTGCAAACTGAAAAATATAAAGATAAATATTTTGGATTATTCGTTTTCCAAGGTGATTCTTGACAAATTGCATAAAATATGATAAAATAGTTCTCGTTGTGAAAACAATATCGTATCCGAAGACAGCTGGTGGCGAAATGCCGTAAGTCCAGCCGAGGAATGTGCAATAGATTCATGTATCAAACAGCGCACGTTTCCTGTCGGGACGTGCGCTGTTTTGTTGCATTTCCGATACGATATCCTATTTTGTCGGAGGTGAAATTTCATGGCAAGTGAAAAGATCTTGGAAGGCAAGAAGGCAAAGGTGGCTTCTCTGACTGAAACCATCCAGAACAGCGTTTCGTTCGTACTGGTTGACTATAAGGGCATTACGGTAGAAGATGACACCAAGCTGCGTAAGGAACTGCGTGAAGCAGGTGTGCACTATATCGTAGAAAAGAACTCCATCCTGCGTTTTGCATTCCACAACATGGGCATCGATGCATTTGACGAAGAACTGCACGGTACGACTGCTATTGCACTGTCCAACAACGACCAGACGGCTCCGGCTCGTATTCTGGGCAAGTTTGCAGAAGCTCATGAGAACTTCTTCAATCTGAAGGCTGGTTATGTAGAAGGCGTTGCATACGACGCAGCAGGCGTAGAAAGACTGTCGAAGATCCCGTCGAAGGAAGTGCTGCTAGCACAGCTGGTTGGCTCGCTCCAGGGCCCGATGCAGAAGCTGGCTGCTACATTGCAGGCAGTGGTGGACAGCAAGTCCGAAGAAACCGCTGCATAAGGTTTGCAGGATTTATCTTGCACCGATTTTACTATACTGAAATAAAGGAGATTTATTATCATGGCATCTGAAAAGGTTTTGAAGTTCGTTGAAGATATCAAGGAACTGTCTGTTTTGGAACTGGCTGAATTGGTTGACGCAATCCAGGAAGAATTTGGTGTAACTGCTGCTGTTGCTGCGGCTCCGGCTGCTGGCGCAGGCGCAGGTGCTGCTGAAGCAGAAAAGACCGAGTTTGACGTAGTGCTGGCATCCTTCGGCGATGCAAAGATGGCTGTTATCAAGGCAGCAAAGGAAGCACTGGGTCTGGGTCTGAAGGAAGCAAAGACACTGGTTGAATCTGCTCCGGCTACCATCAAGGAAGCTTGCCCGAAGGCTGACGCTGAGGCACTGAAGGCTAAGCTGGAAGAAGCTGGTGCTACCATCGAACTGAAGTAAGTTTCTTACAAAAACTTGGAACTTCAAATAAACAAAGGGGACATCTCTTTCTTTTAGAAGAGGTGTCCCCTTTTTGCATAAATGGCCAGCGCATCTCACAAAACAAAATGCAGCACTGTCATAAAAATTACACCCGGCACGCCGAGAATCACAGCATGGAGCCAATGCAGCAGATTGAGCGCGGGCACATAGCCAAAAAATGTACCGCCATAATGTACCAACAACAATGCCAGACAGCCACCGCCCGATCCCACCAGCACCGAACGTATCGGATGCTGTCGCCGCACATAGTACAAGAACATTACCAGTCCCAATAGCCCCCAGATGCCCCAGAAAATCAGCGTTTCCATGGAAAAATTCCCCTTTCTTTTGCCACAATTCTCTTTCTTTCGTCACCTATTTCATGCCCATTTATTGGATGAGAATATACGCTGAAACGTATTTTATGTGAGCAGATAGGCCAGCGCCATCAACAGCTTTTTGTCACATTGTGCTGCGCCGCCATCCTTATAAAGCATCACCATCAAAGCGATGATTAGGATGGCATCACTGTCCAACCTGCTCAGAAATTCTGTTGGCAGGAAGGGCAGTGATCTGTCAGCTGTGCTACTGCACTTTGGGACAGAATCCGAGGCATCCGGCGGTTGAAATGGGAGTCGGGACATTTCCGCCGACGAATGGCTTTTATGGGACGAAGTGTCCACTTTCACATAGGACGGCATTTGCGTCTGACCCTGGACGGCTGTCCGGCGTGCACCCGGTGTACGCCGCTGCATTTCCTGTACCCGCCGCTGTGCCTCCCGACGCATCTGGTTCTGCTCCTGTGTTGTAAATCGTGCCATTGCCGTGGTTCACCCCCATTCTCTCGCATGGTGCCTCTTGTGCCTATTAGAGCGTGTTCACATAAATGTACACGTATCTTTTCAGCAAAATTTCCTGCCTACTAACTACGTGCAAAATCCTTGCCAGGCGAACCTGCCTACGGATTTCTCTGCCTTGTATACGGAAAAATTTTGCTCGAAAATCCACACATCTATTTCATGCGAAAACGCGCTAAAGTATATCAGATCAGATCCTGTAATAAGCCGTTTTCTCGAATGGCACAGAATATCGCATACAGCTTCAGCATCTTGACAGCCTGATCTACCTTTTTTTGCCGTTCTGTTTTCAGATGCGGACGCAATGCCAGCAACAGCTGGGCATCGTGATCCTCCTGCTGTAGTGTGCCTATCAGTGTCTGCATCCGTAACAGCATTTCTAGCGGAAAGCCGCTATCCTCCTCTTTGGATGGCTCTGCCGCCTGTGACTTCTGGTCGCCGACAACGTCCGGTTCGAGCGTGTCTCCACCACTCTCTGCTTGGAGCATCTGTGCCAATTCCTGTAGCTGCTGTAGGCTCTCGGGATCGGACAAAAGCTTTCCCATCTTTCCCAGTGTATCATCCATCCCGTTCCACCTCCTTCATGTAAGGGCAGCATCTCTGCCGCCCAGTGGCTGGGTCAGATGCTATCTCTATCCCCACCGCTTATTTTCCGGAAATTTTTCGATAGAGCGCCTGCGCCTGCGGGGAACTGATGAGTTTTTCCACCAGCTTTGGATTTTTTAGCACCTTTTGCAGCATTGCAGATTCCTTCTGATCCATATTCTTCAGCACTTGATCATATTTACCCGAGGCCAGCTCCCGTTTCAACTGCGCTGGCGGAATCCCCAACTTTTGGCTTGCCGCCTGTATCAGCGCATCCACCTGTTTAGGATCCATCTTCTCTCGTTCCATAAAATCGCTCCTTTCTCCTCCAACTTTCTGCCATCCATTTTTCAAACACCAAAAAAATGGTTGTCATTCCATTGGAATTATGTTATAATAAAGCTATCATCTGTAATGGCTTCGTCCTTTATCGAAGCCATGATTCCAATCGCCCGAATGCACTTCGGGCATTGATATAGGAGGGTACCCTATGCGCATTATTGTCATATCAGATACGCATCAAAATTACCGAAGCCTTGAAACAATTGTCAAAAACAATCTGGATGCCCATGCCTTTATCCATCTAGGGGACGGCGAAAGCGAATGCGAACTGCTGCTGCGCACCGTTCCTGATGTGGCAGATCGTTTTTACTATGTGCGCGGTAACTGCGACTATGAAAAAAGTCACCCACTCACCCAAACAATCGAACCTTTTCCGGGACATCGAATCTTTGCCACCCATGGGCACCGCTATTTCGTGGCGCATTCGCTGGATCATCTGGCGCAAGCGGCACGGGAAGAAGGCTGTAACATCGCTCTCTATGGGCATACGCATGTCTCCAAAACCCTGTACGAAAACGGCATCTATCTCATGAATCCGGGCAGTGCCACCCATCCTCGCGACGGAAATCCCCCTTCCTATGGCATTCTCGATCTGTCCACTGCTGGGGTCATGTGCAACATTGTATTCCTAGACGAAAAATTGCGCTTTTGAGTCCTCTTTTGTATTCTATGCGGCAGATCACCTATCCGTGCATATATACCCAACCATAAACAAGTGTATTTTTCTAACAAAGGAGATTTTTCATGAAAGCCACCATTCTCCGCCCTGCGTGTCTTTCGAAGGAGATCCGGCACTGGCTGCTGGCATTTTTGTTGGGTTTTGGCAGCTTATTCGTCGTATTGCTCTTCGTCATGATCGCTGACGGCGGCTATTTCATCTATTATGGGGACTATAATTCTCAGCAAATCCCCTTCTACAACCTTGCAAACGATGCTGTCCGCAGCGGCAGCTTTGGCTGGAGTTGGTATACCGATCTTGGGGCTAATTTCATTGGCTCCTACGCCTTTTATCTGTTGGGGAGTCCTTTTTTCTGGCTCTCCACGTTACTCCCCCGCAGCTGGGTCACCTTCTCCATGCCCATCCTGCTGTGTCTGAAACATGGCATAGCCGCACTCACCGCCTATGCCTATATCCGGCGATTCGTCCAAAAGCCGGAAACCGCCATCATTGGTGGACTGTTGTATGCCTTTTCGGGTTTCCAGCTGTTCAACCTCTTCTTTAACCACTTTCAGGATGTTACCGCCTTTTTCCCGCTGACGCTCATTGCCATGGAAGAATTGGTTCAGTCAGGACGGCGCGGTGTATTTGCCCTTTCTGTGGCACTTATGGGATGCATAAACTACTTTTTCTTTACGGGACAAGTCGTGTTTTTGGTTTTATACTTCATCGTCCGCTGCTTCGCCAAGGATTTTCCAGCCACACCTAAGAAATTTTTCCAGCTGCTCTGGGAGGCCGTGCTGGGTGTTTTAATGGCATGTATCCTGCTAGTACCTTCTGCGCTGGCGATCCTTTCTAACGAAAGAGTTTCCTCGCACCTGTATGGCATGGACATGGTTGCCTATAGCGACCGCACCCGCATCTGGCGCATTCTCTTTGGACTGTTTTGCATTCCAGATGTGCCGGCACGTCCCAATCTATTTTCCTCCGGCAGTGCCAAGTGGGCCTCCATCGGCGGCTATTTGCCGATGTTCTCCATGGCAGGCGTACTCGCTTTCCTCAAACAGCGGGACGGTCACTGGGCCAAACGACTGACCATCATCTGTGCCATCTGCGCCTGCATCCCTATCCTGAATAGTGCATTCTATGCGCTCAATGGCTCGTATTATGCTCGCTGGTATTATATGCCCATTCTCATCCTATCCTTGATGACTGCGATGGCACTGGAACAGCGTGACATCCAATGGAAATACGGTATCCGTATCTGTGCCATTTTCATGGCGGCCTTTGCCATCATCTCTCTGTTCCCCGTCCGAAATGAGGACGAGGAAATCGAATGGTTCTCCTTCGCCACCTATCCCCTCTATCTGTATCTAGTACTGTTCATCTGTGCGGCGGGGTTGGTGCTGACAGGCGTTCTTCTCTGGCGCAGGAATCGTGAGAACACCTATCTCAGGCCAGCGATCGCGCTGACCACCTGCTTCTGCGTCATCTGCACCATGACGGTGGTCTATTTCGGTGCCTTCGAACCGTCTCGAGCACGCACATATGTCGATCAGGCCATCGATCCAGAAAACGAAATCTCTGTCTCTGTCTCCCCGGACGACTTTTTCCGCATTGATATCTCGGAGGATTGCGATAACTATCCCATGTTCTGGCGGCTCCCTTGTATGCGCACCTTCCACAGCATCGTTCCAGCGTCCATCATGGAGTTCTACAGCGATCTAGGAATCACACGAGACGTCGCCTCCCGCGCTGACACATCTTACTATGCATTACGCGGACTGTTTTCCGTAAAATATTACTACCAACGGGCACAGGTCACCGAAATCTCGGCGGAAGTGCCGGAATGCGACTTGCCCGGTTTTGTCTACGACACCACCGAAAATGGCTTTTACCGTTTTGTGAATACAGCGTATATCCCCATGGGCTTCACCTTTGATGCGTGTGTATCAGAACGTACATGGAACGCCACTGCCACAAGCACTCGCACCCCGCTGCTGCTTCAGGCACTGGTACTCAGTGAAGAACAGATCGCTAAGTATGGCAGCTGGATGAAAGTCATTACAAACGACGACATTGGACTCAGCGAACAAGCCTATCTGGACGCTTGCATCGACCGAGCGGCCTCTGCCTGTGATACATTTTCCTATAACTCTGACGGATTTCGTGCCACGATTTCTCTCGACCAGCCCAACCTGGTGTTCTTCAGCGTTCCATATGACGAGGGCTGGTCAGCGACAGTCAACGGAAAACCCGTCAAAATCGAACAGGTGGACATCGGCTTTATGGCTGTACCTGCCGATGCGGGAGACAATGTGATCGAACTGACTTATCACACCCCCGGTCTACAGGTGGGCGGGTATCTCACACTAACTGGTGCTGGATTATTTCTGCTCTATTTGGCAGGCGGCTGGGTGCTTTCCCGGCGGGCGCATACAACCCGCACACCGGAACCAGCCTCCAGCAAATAAGAACGATTTCAAAGCGACACCACCCGCTGCGCAAAGTATGGACCTATCTTCACAAGATGCCACGGAAGCTTTTTGGCATCTTTACTCCATGACTTTGCCATGCCAGCTACGAGAGACAGACATATTTTTCGCTGAGACAGCCCACTGTCCAGTCCATTCATTTTCAGGAGGTTTTTCGATATGCACTTACAAGAAAACACAATGGCGAGTGAAACACGCTATCAGGGAAAGATTTTTTATGTAACCCAAGACCAGGCACAGCTCGAAAGCGGCAAAATCGTCCAACGGGATGTCGTACACCATAATGGCGGTGTGGGCATCGTCCCACTCACCGAAAACGGTACGGTCTTGATGGTCAAGCAGTTCCGCTATCCAATGCAAACCGTGACGCTGGAAATCCCCGCCGGCAAGCTGGAAGCGGGCGAGGATCCGGCAACTTGCGGTATGCGGGAACTCCGAGAAGAAACTGGGCGTACCTGCCGATCACTGGAGTCTCTCGGCACGATTTATCCCACACCGGCATATGATACGGAAGTGATTCACATCTATCTGGCGCAGGGACTCTCTGTACCACAGGAGCAGGCGCTTGATGAGGGCGAATTTTTGGATGTGGTAGAAATCCCCCTCGAAAAGGCCATCCAGCTGGTAATGGCGGGCGAAGTCCCTGATGCCAAAACCCAGATTGCGCTGTTAAAAACACAGTTGCTGCTGCAAAAAGCATAGTCCGCTATAACAGCATAAGAAAATCACTGAATCCACCTGATCTAAAGGCGCTATGCAACAAAAAGAAAAAAGAGCCACGACTTTTGCCGCAGCTCTCCCTTTTCTATTTTGCTTTGCAAACAAACAGCGTTATTTATACCGTTTCTTCCGCCTCTGTTTCTGCACTGCCTGCCGTCTCTGCCTGTGTCTCTGCTTCAACCAGTGCCAGATGTTCGTGATAGGCTTCCAGAATTTGTTCCTCCATCATCTTTCTGGCGGTAACGGAGATGGGGTGTACAATATCGCGGAATACGCCATTCTCATCTTTCCGAC
>CASDUD010000132.1 GCA_949283725.1 uncultured Ruminococcus sp. | reverse complement strand
TTTGTTGGCGACGGAATGAACGATGCGCCGGTGCTGGCACAGTCGGATGTCGGCGTGGCAATGGGCGGTCTGGGTTCAGATGCCGCCATCGCAGCAGCGGATCTGGTGCTGCTCGATGATCAACCATCCAAATTGGTGACAGCTCTTCGAATTGCTAAAAAAACCGTAGGCATTTCGTGGCAGAACATTGTATTCGCTCTGGCAGTCAAAGCTGTGGTGCTCGTTCTGGGGGCATTAGGCCTGGCGCATATCGGCGCAGCTGTCTTTGCCGATGTCGGTGTTTCCGTGATTGCCATATTAAATGCCATGCGCACCATGCGGTACTTTGCTAAGAAATGATAGTTGCTTCTTAGAGCCTATTTCGTTCTTGGCGTATGTAGATTTTCGAGGGCATTTTCGCTGGTTTCAAGGCAAAAATCCGCAGGTAGGCTTGTCGCTTAGCAAGGATTTTCACGTAGAAACCAGCAAAATGCACCGAAAAGATGCGTGCTAAGAGAAGCGAAACAAGTTCTTAACACAGCTTGCTCTACAGAAGGGCTTAACGTGCCTTCTGTTGGGCTTTTTACGGCGTATTTCTCATGGCCTTTTACTTACTTTAATAGGCACTTTAGCGCGGAAATTTGTAAAAAAATGATTTTTTTCTTGACAGAAAAACCGTTTTATTGTATAATGAAAAGGTACCGCTGCTCGGTTGCAGCGCAGTGAAATGAGAATACCCCAGGATGACACATGCTGTCTGGTGGGGCTTTTGAGTGATAAACTGCAACGAATTTTAAGGAAAAGGAGCCAGTTACCTATGCTGCTCGACAAATATCTGCCACGTATTGAATTTGACAGCTATGAAGATTTCAAAGCCAATTATCAGATAAATATCCCGGAGGATTTTAACTTCGGATTTGACATTGTGGACGAATGGGCGAAACAAGAGCCGGAAAAGAAGGCACTCGTCTGGTGTGACGATGATGGAGGCGAACGTACTTTCACTTTTACGGATATTTCTCGCCTTTCGAACCAGGCAGCGAACTATTTCCTGCACCTGGGTATTCGCAAGGGAACTGTTGTGATGTTGATTCTGCGACGCCGCTGGGAATACTGGGTGTGCGCCGTTGCTTTGCATAAAATCGGGGCTATTATGATTCCAGGCTCTTTGCAGTTAGCGAAAAAAGATCTCATCTATCGGGGAAACAGTGCCAAGATTCATACCATTGTCTGCGTGGACGATCCTTATGTTCTGGAGCAAGTGGAAAAGGCACAGCCTTCTGTACCTAGTATCCAGCATAAAGTTTTGGTAGGCGGCCCCCGGGACGGCTGGCACGATTTTCATGCGGAAGCGGCACATTTTTCGATGGATTTTCCCCGTCCTGTCGGTGAGGCGGCAACCAAGGCAACCGATACAATGATTGTTTATTTCACCTCTGGCACCACTGGCGACCCGAAGATGGTACAGCACAACTATACGCATCCGCTGGGACATATCGTTACGGCGAAATACTGGCAGCAGGTGCAGGAAAATAAGCTGCATATGAGCGTGTCGGATTCCGGTTGGGCAAAGTTCGGCTGGGGGAAAATTTATGGGCAGTGGATTTGTGGAGCTGTGGTGTTTGCTTATGATATGAAGAAATTTGTTCCAGCACACCTGCTCCAAAAGATGCAGGACTATAAGTTGACAACATTCTGTGCGCCGCCGACTATGTACCGTTTTATGCTTCAGGAAGATGTGGCATCGTATGATTTGTCCAGCATTGAGAATTTCGCTACGGCAGGCGAACCGCTGAATCCGGAGGTATATTATCGCTGGCAGGAGCTGACTGGTAAGGAAATTCGGGAAGGTTTTGGCCAGACCGAGGGTACGGTGCTAATCGCCAATTTTCCGTGGATCACGCCGAAGCCCGGTTCGACAGGGAAACCCTCTCCGTTGTATGATATCACCCTACTGGCAGATGACGGCACGCCAACGCCGGATAACGAACAGGGCGCATTGGTGATGCAGAATTTGGAACAGTCCTATCCCACAGGTTTGTTTGTGGGCTACTATCAGAATCCGGAGGCTACTCAGGAAGTACTGGGCAGCGGCAGTTACTGCTCACATGATGTATTTATGCGGGATTCTGACGGATATTATTGGTTCGTGGGCAGAAATGACGATGTCATCAAATGCTCCGGCTATCGGATCGGTCCGTTTGAAGTGGAGAGTGCCTTGATTGAGCATCCGGCGGTATTGGAATGCGCCATCACTGCTGCACCAGATCCCATTCGTGGACAGGTAGTCAAGGCCACTGTGGTGTTGGCGAAAGGGTATACACCCAGTGATGCACTGACCAAGGAACTTCAGAACCATGTTAAGCATACCACCGCCCCTTATAAATATCCTCGTATTATTGAATATGTAGACGAACTGCCCAAAACATTGGGTGGCAAGATTAAGCGGGCACTGATTCGAAAAGAAGATGCCGCAAAGTAGGGATAAGCACAAGCACATTGTGATCGTGAGAAAGCAGAGAAAATAGAGATGGAAATCCTGCGAAAAGGATGCCCTGCAATTTCGTATAGGGCTGTCTATTACCGCAGGGGAGCGTCCTGTCCGCCGAAAGGCGGTGGGGCGTTTTTGCATTTATGCGTGATATTTGGTATCTGATTCCAACGCATATAGAAATTTAGAACTTGTTCTCATAGAGAAAGATGGGGCGAACTCTATGAGAACAAGTTCCTATATATGTACAGCAGAGTTGCGGACGGTGTGAAATTGTGTTATAATAGAGGCAAACGGAGGAGGGACTGTGCGTGGAACGAAGTCGTATTTTATATGTTTTGGAATGCTTACAGCATGATACGGACAACGACCGAGCAGTTACACTAAAAGAAATCCAGACGTATCTGGAAAAGGAGACGAATTTGGGGTCGGTATCTGGCGTAAGCATCCGGCGGGACATTCAAGCACTTATTACTGCGGGACATCACATCGAAGTGCAACAGGGAGCCCATAATACCTATTACTACCGGCTGCTGCATCCGGGCTTTACATTCAACGAGATTCGGTTTTTGGTGGATTCGGTGTCCATAAACCAATTTCTTTCGGCGGAACAGAAACAGCGGCTGTTTCGCAAGTTTGAAGGTATCTGTTCCCGTAAAGAGGTGCGCAAGCTGATTTCCCGAATTAAAGTCAGTGAAACCGTGCCGCCCGCACTCGATCTGCTGGATAATTTGGAAATGATCTATCAGATCATAGAGGAAAAGAGAAAGATCAACTTTTCCTACGGCAAATATAACTGGGAACGGAAGTTTGTGTATACGTGGAAAGATCGGGATTTGACCCCGTGCGCAGTGGTCTATCGGGAAGGTCGGTTTTATCTAAAATGTCTCAATGGCGCTGATGGAAAGATTCGAACCTATCGAGTGGATCGGATGCGGGATATTATACAGGGCGAGCCTGTGCAAAAGCTGCCAAAACTTCCGAAATCGATGGGGACAGTTGTGGATATTTATGAGCCGGAGTATTATGCGGATGTGACTCTGCGCATTCGGTCACAGCTGCTGGATGATATGTTGGAGTGGCTTGGCAAACAGGTCTATCTGCGGCAGGATTTCCTAGATAAAGAGCATCTAATTCTCCGCGCGAAAATTGGTATCAGTTATGGATTTTATCGATGGATATTAAAATATGGAGATGGGGTAGAAGTGCTTGCACCGTCGGAAATTCGCCAGAAAGTGGCTGATATGGTGCAGCGTATGGCACAGATGTACAGCCTGCCTTCTTCGAACGATTAGCAAAAGTGTATTCATGTTTTGCCATGGTACAAATCTTCCGAAAAATTGGCGCGTGTCTCTTGTGAAGACAGATTCTAAAAAATCGGACAGCGTCTCGAAAGAGATACTGTCCGATGCGAAAAATGGCAGAGGATCCTTTTTATCAACGGCTCATGCCTGCTTTTTGCTTTGTTCCTGTCTTTCTTTGGCAAGTAAATCGTAGCGATCCATCATTTCCTTGATACCGGGGTCCCGTGTCAGACCGTACTGCATATGCAGATAGAATCGGATGGCAGGCAGTTCCTTATTTTCGATGGATTCTTTTGCCAGACCTGTGATGATGGCCACAACATCCGGGTTTGCACCGGATTTCATGCCATAGTGTTCAAACGCTTCGTTGACTTCCTCCCGCGTGGGCGGCACGATTTTCTTCTGGGTGATCGTATGGATGTGGTGCAGTTCTGCCGCCACAAAAGGATTGTCAGCATAAATCAGACTCTCATAATAAAAGCAAACGGCGCGGTCATAGTCCTTGACTTCAACGCCATAGTATCCTAGGTTGCAGTAGCAGCGAGAAAGTTGGACAGGTGTCACAGCCACTTCGATGGTTTCCTTTGTCACCGACAGAAGCATATCCGGTTGGCGCAGTACTTTATAGCATTCTGCCAATTCAAAATAGGCATCGATATTCATCGGATTATAGCGAATGGCATCGTTGATGACACGAGCCGCTTCTTCTGCCCGATGCAGTTCCAACAGATTATAGCCATGGAGCAGAACCATCTGGGACAAGTCGAATACCGGCTTGACCAATTTTTTGGAGGGACGGTAAAAGTTCAGATACATCTGATGCTCCAGCGTGTTGCGCATACTGAGGTAGACTTCCTTTTCTGTCTCTCGATAGTTCATGCGGATTTTGGTATACAGTGCCTCGGTCAGCCGAAACGATTCTTCAATCTTTTTTTCTCGGCTCAGTTTGTTGGCTTCATCAAAGATAACATCCAGCCGCTTGCCATCGATATACATCATCTTGGTGAGCAGTGCCCGCTTATCATCGGGCATGATCTCATAGGCAAGGTCAGCGATGGCGCTGCCGATCTCCTTGGCATTGCGGGCATTTTGGTACTTGTCTGCTTCTGCTTCGAGATATACAATGTCCACACTATATTCTCCGGTCAATCCTGCCCGGATTTGTTCCATAATTTCTTCGGTCGTCATATATGGGTACTCCTTTTTCTTTGCTTATCGTGCATATTTCTGCCTGTTATCTGCGGCATTGTCTCTATTATACAAGATTTTTGCGAAAAATGCAACCCTTTTTTGTGCCTTTTTTCTGTTTTTTCAAAATAGTCGTGTGAAAGGAGTGTTTGCGTCATGTGTACCATTGTACAACGACTGGAACAACATCGAGATCTGTCGGATGAACAGTTGGCCATGTTGTTGGAAACAGCAGCGTATGATCATTGCCTCTATGCCGCTGCCGACCGGGTGCGGCGGGCACAGTATGGCACAGATGTCTATCTACGGGGCTTAATTGAATGTACCAATGTCTGTAAAAACAATTGCTACTATTGCGGCATCCGCCGGGACAATCGAAAGCTGCACCGCTATCGACTGACACCGGCAGAGATTCTTGACTGCTGTCGGGCAGGATATGCCCTCGGATTTCGCACATTTGTGCTCCAAGGCGGCGAAGATCCGGTGTGGGCGGATGATGCATCGCTTTGCGCAGTGATTTCTGCCATTCGAGAGACGTTTCCCGACTGTGCGATTACCCTGTCACTGGGCGAGCGCAGTCGTGCCAGTTATCGTGCCCTTTATCGGGCGGGGGCAGATCGCTATCTTCTGCGCCATGAGACGGCCTCGGATCAGCATTATCGCCAGCTGCATCCGCCGGAACTTTCTTTGGCACACCGTAAGCAATGCCTGTACGACCTTCGTGCCATCGGGTATCAGGTAGGTTCGGGTTTTCTGGTAGGGTCGCCCTTTCAGACGACTGCACATCTGATACAAGATCTGCGCTTCCTACAACAGCTCCAGCCCGATATGATTGGCATAGGACCTTTTTTGCCGCATGGAGATACACCCTTTGGTCAGTTTCCGCCGGGCGATCTGTTCCTGACAGTACGACTTTTGGCAATTCTGCGGCTCATGTTTCCAGAAGCACTGATTCCGGCGACAACGGCGCTGAATTCTGTCGATCCGCGGGGACGTGAGATGGGGTTGAAAGCAGGGGCAAATGTCATCATGCCCAATCTATCTCCTAGCAAAGTACGGCAGTGGTACGCGTTGTATGAGGGGAAAAGATATAGCGGTGCAGAATCCGCACAGCAAGTGGAACGACTCCGGTCGTATATTCAACAGATGGGCTATACCGTTGTAACATCGAGAGGAGATCGGAAAGCATGGAAAAGAATGGAATGGGTCGAATGAACGGTATTTTGGGCGGTGGATTTGGTGTGGTGCAGGGCAGTGTTCTGGTGTTGACGCAGCACTGGTTGGCGTTGTCATCGTTTTGGCAGCTGTCAAAAATGGTGGCAGTTGTTGGTGGTGTGTGCGGCATACTTTTTTGGCTATGGTTCCAACTGTTTCCGGGACTTGTGCCACATGGCGGTGCATCCATGCGGTTGCGCGTTCTGAGGGATGGAAGCCGGCTTTTGGCGTGGTTTTGTGTCTTGTGTCTTGTGAGCGGTCTGTTTTCGATCATTGTTTGGTGGCTTATGCCGCTGCCTCTCGACATTCGGCTTAGTGACACAGGGATCGTACTGCTGAGTCTGGTAGTGTTATTCTGGAATGGCATCTTGCGGGTATATCTCACCTCAGGGCAGCTGGGACTGAAGTGGCGTGTGATCGGTATTGTCTGCGGCTGGGTTCCGATACTCAACTTGGCAGTACTGCTGCACATCATCCGTCTGTCATGGCGGGAAGCCGCTATGGAGACAGAGAAATGTGTGATGGACGGTTGGCGAGCCGCACAGGCAATTTGTCATACTCGTTATCCGATCGTGTTAGTACACGGCGTATTCTTCCGGGACATCCGATTCTGGAATTATTGGGGACGTATTCCCGGCGCATTACAGCAAAATGGGGCTGTGATATACTATGGAGAACAAGAGTCAGCGGCATCCATTGCGCATTGTGGCGAACAGCTGGCGGCACGCATTCGACAAATCGTAGGGGAGACGGGCTGCGAAAAGGTCAATATCATCGCCCATTCCAAAGGGGGATTGGATGCCCGATATGCCATTGCCAAATGCGGCATGGCGCCGTTTGTGGCGTCGCTGACTACGATCAATACTCCGCATCGGGGCTGTGCCTTCGCACAGGCACTGCTGGAAAAAGTTCCGGCACATACGCAGCAGGCTGTGGCACGGAAGTACAATCGCACACTGCGTCGGCTGGGCGATAAAGCCCCCGACTTTTTGGCGGCTGTGTATGACCTGACGACGGATCGTTGCGCGTTATTTAACCAGGAGATCCTGGATGCGCCGCATGTATATTATCAGAGCGTAGGCTCTCAAATGACACGGGCGATGAGTGGTCGTTTTCCGCTGAACCTGTCCTATCCGCTGGTGCGGTATTATGATGGTGCCAACGATGGACTAGCTTGTGTGAATGCCATGCGGTGGGGACAAAAATTCACATGGATCAACGAGGATCGGCGGTATTCGCGAGGCATTTCGCATGGCGATATGATCGACCTGAATCGGGAGAATATCGATGGCTTTGATGTGCGGGAGTTTTACGTACAGTTGGTGCGGCAGCTGCGAGAGATGGGCTTTTGAATATGGATGACGAAAATTAAAAAGGCAGCGGCTGTGCCGGGCATTCCGGACAGTTGCTGCCTTTTTGTTGGGGAATTATGAGGGATCCTGCTTTATTTAGATGTACTGCTTTTTTTCGACAGATGCGTGTGACAAAGGGCGGCATTGGCACAGCCGCTGCACTTGCCACAGGATGATCTACCTTGCTTTTTCTCTTTGTACATCCGCCAGATGACCAGCCCAACAATGCCAGCCAGCAGTACGATCACAAGAAAAGTGCCCATGGTTGTTTTCCCTCCTTGTCTTTCTTTCTGTTATACGAATTTCGAATCAGTTCCATGAAAAGATTTGCCGGCAGGCACTCGATGATCAAGGAAAACGATCGAAGGAAGATTGTCGCCCGGCAAGAACGTTTGGCAACGAGCAGCGAGTGGATGGCGGTGAAGATCTTTAGGGGTTTGATTCGAGATTCATATTATGTTATGCCTTGGCATAGCTGCCCAGTCTAGTGCTTTCTTTATACGGTCTTGCCAGCATAAAGATGACAAACACCACGATGGCGATGGAAACGATCAATCCGAGAATGTTCCAGCCGCCTGTGAAAAGCGAACCGATTTGATAGATGCACAGCGATACAGCATAGGCAAAAATGCATTGATAGGTAATGGCGAATGCCGTCCATTTGGGGCTGTTCATCTCCCGTTTAATGGCCCCCATGGCTGCAAAGCAGGGTGCGCACAGTAGGTTGAATACCAAGAAGGAGAATCCGGCCAGTGCCGAGAAGCTGGCCGCAAATTCGCTCCAGATCTCGTCGCCGTTTTCAGATAATTCTCCGCCGAAGTGATAGAGCGCACCATAGGTGGCAACTACATTTTCCTTGGCAATCAAACCGGTTACAGCGGCTACCGCTGCTTTCCAGTCGCCCCAGCCCAGCGGTGCAAAGATCCAAGCAATGCCGCTGCCGATGACAGCTAGGATGGAGTTGTTGATGTCCTCAACCATGCCGAAACTGCCGTTCTCTACGCCGAACCCCATGAGGAACCAAAGAACAATGGTGGAGAGCAGAATGATCGTACCGGCCTTTTGGATGAACGACCATCCACGTTCCCACATGGATCGAAGGATGCTGCCCACAGTGGGCATATGGTATGCAGGCAGTTCCATCACAAATGGGGCAGGATCGCCCGAAAATAGCTTTGTTTTCTTCAGCATAATGCCGGAAATAATGATGGCTGCCACGCCGATGAAATAGGCTGAGACGGCTACCCATCCAGCATTGCCAAATAATGCACCGGCAATCAGTCCGATGATCGGCAGCTTGGCACCGCAAGGGATGAAAGTGGTCGTGATAATGGTCATCCGGCGGTCTCGTTCGTTTTCAATGGTACGGCTTGCCATAATACCCGGTACACCACAACCGGTACCAATGAGCATCGGAATGAAAGACTTACCGGAAAGTCCGAACTTGCGAAAAATCCGATCCATAACAAAGGCGATACGTGCCATATAGCCGCAGCCTTCCAAAAATGCTAGGAAGATGAAGAGCACTAGCATCTGAGGAACAAAGCCCAGTACAGCCCCCACGCCGCCGATAATGCCATCTACGATCAGGCTTTGGAGCCAGTCGGCACAATGAATACTCTCTAGCAGCCAGTTTGCTCCATTGGTGATCCAACCGCCAAACAGCGTATCATTCATAAAGTCCGTTACCCACGTGCCTACAGTTGTAACAGATACATAGTAGACAATAAACATGACCACCGCAAAGATGGGCAGTGCGGCAAATCGGTTGGTCACAATCCGGTCGATCTTGTCAGAAGTCGTCATTCCTTTCCGTTTCTTTACCAGGCAATCCTTGATAATAGAGCCGATATATAAATACCGTTCATTGGTGATAATACTTTCGGCATCGTCATCCAGTTCTTGCTCTGCCGCAGCAATATCTGTTTCAATATGTGCTAGTGTGTCTGCCGGAATCTTCAGCTGTTTCAGTACTTTTTCATCCCGCTCGAAAATTTTGATGGCATACCAGCGCTGTTGTTCTTCTGGAATATCGTGGAGGAATGCCTCCTCAATGTGGGCGATGGCGTGCTCCACACAGCCTCCGAATTTATGCTGCGGGATGGTTGGTGTTTGGTTTTGCGCCGCCTGTACTGCCAACGAGGCGGCTTCCTCCACCCCCGTTCCCTTCAACGCAGAGATCTCTATCACCGGGCAGCCTAATTCTTTTGATAGTTGCTGTGTGCGAATGATATCGCCATTCTTCTTCACAATATCCATCATATTGATAGCCATGACAACGGGAATGCCTAGTTCTATCAGCTGTGTTGTCAGATAGAGGTTGCGCTCCAGATTTGTACCATCCACAATATTTAAAATGGCATCTGGCCGTTCCCCAATCAAATAGTTTCTGGCGATCACTTCTTCCAGCGTATAGGGAGAAAGGGAATAGATGCCTGGCAGGTCGGTAATGGTCACATCTTTCTGTCCCTTCCACTTGCCTTCTTTTTTCTCCACAGTTACCCCGGGCCAATTCCCGACAAATTGATTCGCCCCTGTTAGTGCATTAAATAGCGTTGTCTTTCCGCAGTTCGGGTTTCCTGCTAACGCAATTTTGATACCCATATCGTTCCTTCCTTTCATGCATTGCGCTTGATTAGCTTAGACTAACCAAAAACGAGACTTTTCCTAAATAAAGGATGTTGTCCGTTACTTTGCAGATGCTGTTCGTGTTGTGTCATTTCCATTTACCGGACAACTATCGTATATGGTATACGTTGGAAAAGCCACTCAAAATATTGCCGGCTGCTGTTATTCCACCTCGATTTGTTCTGCATCCGCTTTTCGCAAAGACAGTTCATAGCCGCGTACTGTGATTTCGATTGGATCTCCCAGCGGTGCCACTTTTCGAACATAGACCTGAGTACCTTTGGTGATGCCCATATCCATAATTCGTTTTTTGATGGCACCGGCACCGGTAATCTTTTTGACACAAACGGTTTGGCCGATGCGCGTTTCTTTTAATGTAGACATATTGTTTCCCTCCTTAGACAACCCCCCGCACAAATGGCTGACTAGTGTTGCCCTTATTGTTTTGAAAATCTGTGTGAAGTGCCTTTGCGGAGATGCTGCACATATCGCAATCGTTCAAAAGCGGTGCAGCGCGCGTCAGCACTTTTCACAGAAAATCGCCTGTTGTACAAGATTTTTGAGATTTTTGCAGTAAGTTTTCTTGCTATAATTTTGGAACTCTATATTATACCATGATTTTTCCTGCCATTTCCCTGGAGATCGCCACACGGGATTCCTTGACTTTGACAATCACATTGCCGCTCATCGTTTGAATTATGGTGATAGATGCGCCGACAGTGAGTCCTATATTCTCTAAGAATTTTTTCGTTTCGATATTGCCGCCGATTCTTTTAATTTGATGGCTTTGTCCGACGGCCGCAAGCGTCAATGGTAGCATTGATATCATCTCCCATTCTTTTGCCCGTCACTATTTTGGGCCAATATTCTAGTGTGCATTTCTGTACATTAACCTATGTGTTTTTTCGGCGAAATATCTCACTTGTTTTGCGTAGATGGTGCCACACAAAGACTGCCTGGCCTCATACTCGGAAAATATTCTCCTCGAAAATGCAAACAGCTAAATTATAGGAACACACATTAGTTATTTTGTACTAACTTCATGTGAAAAAATATGAGTTAGATTAATCTAACTACTGAAATAGTATACGCCATTTTTTTGTGTTTGTCAATACCCGAATGCACTATTGTTTCAGTTTCGTAGGATTGCACAAAAAGGGGGATAAATTTTGTGTCGATTATTGCGATGTTGTGAATCATACAAGGGTCAAGGGTATATATCATGCCATATTGTGGGTCAGAATTTTTTGATTTTATTTTCATAGGAAAAATCGAATCTATATATTCGATTTGAGACTTTTTTCAAAAAAATATCAAAAATAAAAACCTCAAAAATTACATAACAAAAGAAATGAAGAAATCTGTTGACAACTGCTTAAAAAAGTGATATACTATAGAAGTCGGCATGAGAGATGCAGGTGGAAAATATCGCGGGATGGAGCAGCTCGGTAGCTCGTCGGGCTCATAACCCGAAGGTCGTTGGTTCAAATCCAGCTCCCGCAACCAAACAAAAAGCACGTAATTTCGGTATTTTATTGAGATTACGTGCTTTTCTTTTTTGTTCGAAAAAATGCGTTTAGGGCACTATGAGGACACTAAGCCCTCGAAAAGTCCCTGCAAAGTCCGACAAAAGCCACCAAAGAGAAAGCCGCTGCAAGGTGTGAGATCACCCTGTGGCGGCTTTTGTTTTCCCTGTTTCCGGTTACGCCTGTTTTTGCTCCGGAGCGTTCTTTTTCAAGATCACGTCCGAAACGCACTCCACCACCTGTTCCTTGCCCTGCTCCAGAATGTGTTCGTAGATGTTTAGCGTGGTGGTCACGTTCTTATGCCCCAGCCATTTGCTGATCGTGGTAATATCGATATTCTGCATGCACAGCACCGATGCCAGCGTATGCCGGAATGCGTGGGGGTTGATGTGGGGCAAGCTGTGCCGGCGGGAAAAGCGGTCGAGCCACTGGGTGAGGCTGTCGGGGTGCATCGGATAGCCCACAGCGTCCCCGTCCTCCCGCACAAAGAGAAAATCCGCCCGCTGGGCATTCCGCTTGCCCTTGCCGTCGGGAATCTGCACAAAGCTGTGCCACCGGCTGCCGCAGTCGTGCCGCAGATTCTCCCATTCCGTCCGGTACTGCCGGAGCAGCTGCACGGTTTCCGCCGGAATGCGAATAGAACGGGTAGAGGTTTCCGTTTTTGTGGTGTCCTCATACACGCCCAGTTCTTTCGAGTAGAGCAGGTTATTTGCGATTCGCAGCGTGCCGGTTTCCAAGTCCACCGCCTGCCACTTCAAGCCCATGATCTCCCCACGGCGGCAGCCTGTGACCAGCAGCAGGTGCGTCATGACCTGCCATTTGAGAGGCTCGGTTTGCAGTGCGTCCCGAATCTGTTCCAGCTGTTCCGGCTGGAAATAGTTCACCTCGTGGGAACGGGCAGCTTTCGGCTTGTTCACGATCTTTTCGGCGGCATTGTACGGCACCAGCATTTCCTTTTCCGCCTGTGACAGCACGGACGAGATCAGGCGGTGATGCTCCAGCACAGTCTTTTCAGAAAGCGGGCGGGTGTCCGTCTGTACCGTGAACAATTCCCCCTCGTCCAGCTGCAATGCGGCGGCAAGTTTTGCGGCGTTCTGTGTGGTGATGCGGCTGCCGTGGCAGAAGCTGGAGATCGTGGCAGGGGATACGCCGGAGGCTTTTGCCAGTGCCTGACGGGTAATCTGCTTACGCTGCATCAGTGCCCGCAGATCGGTCGCCGGTTCGGCAGTGCTGCCGGCGGTGCGGATTCCCGTTTGCCGCAGCTGGGCATAAAAGGTGGTGAGGTGCTGGGGGCGGAGTTCTGCAAGTTTGATGTGTCCGATGCCGGCATTGATGCGAACGAGTAGGCTCCGGTATCGCTCCAGCGTCCGCCGCTTGGTGCCTGCCTGCTCTTTGCATTGCAGGACGTATGCCGCATACTGGGCGAAGGTCTGCCGGTTGTCGGGAGCGTAGCCCTGTCTGCACTGCTCCTCAAACAGCAACGCCTGCCGCTGTGCCTCCTTTTCCGCCTGTCGGGGTGTCATGCTGGGGCTGGGTTTCCACGTCATTTCGTGGGGTTTCAGCTTGTTTCCCTCGCTGTCGTAGCCACGGCTGACACGAATGCGGTAGGAGATCACCTCGCCGGCTTTATTCTTCCGTTGTGTGATGTTGGGCATCTGGGTTCACCTCCTGTTCTGTGTTTGAAAATTTGTTATCAATAGCGGAATCTATTTCACTG
>CASDUD010000131.1 GCA_949283725.1 uncultured Ruminococcus sp. | reverse complement strand
GTACTGATTCCCGTTTTTCCGGGTACCAACTGTGAATATGACACCGCCCGTGCCTTTGCCCGTGCCGGTGCCCGCCCACAGATTTTCATCGTGCGCAACCTTACCCCGGATGCCATGGAGGAATCCATTACTACCTTCGCGGCAATGGTTAAGCAGGCGCAGATCATCATGATCCCCGGCGGATTCAGCGGCGGCGACGAACCGGAGGGCAGTGCAAAATTCATCACCGCCTTCTTCCGCAACCCTCGCATCAAAGACGCTGTGCATGATCTGTTGCAATATCGGAATGGTCTGATGCTAGGCATCTGCAACGGGTTCCAGGCACTGGTAAAGCTGGGATTGGTGCCCTTTGGCGAAATCATGGATATGACAGATGTTTCGCCCACGCTGACCTTTAACACAATCGCCCGCCACCAGTCGATGCTTGTGCGCACCCGCATTGCCTCCAACAAGTCCCCATGGCTCTATGGCACAGAAGTGGGCGACATCCACACCGTTGCCATCTCACACGGCGAGGGACGCTTTGTGGCACCGGAAGCCCTGCTCAATGACATGGTAGCAAACGGCCAGATTGCCACACAATATGTAGACATGAATGGTGCGCCCTCGATGGACATCCATTTTAATCCCAACACCTCCATGCTGGCCATTGAGGGCATCACCTCACCCGACGGCAGAGTATTGGGGAAGATGGGACACAGCGAACGTATCGGACAGAACCTCTACCGCAACGTGCCAGGCGAAAAGGATCAGAAGATCTTCGAAAGCGGCGTGCGGTACTTCCAGTAAACGAAACTGCTGCACAGGCTGATCAATAGCCAATCAAAAAAGGACAACCTTTGTCAAATGCGACAGAGGTTGTCCTTTCTTCTTAGAGTCTGTTTCGTATCTTGGCGTGCGTAGATTTTCGAAGGCATTTTCACATCCATCATTCTGCATATACCGTATCTTGCAGCAGCTGCTGGGCGGCCTCGAAATCTACCTGCAAAACCGATTCGCCACCGATATTTGCCCCGCTGTACATCCCATCCGCCGGAATACGCTGCTGCTGCATATCATACATCACCAACTTCAGCGGGGTAGTCACGGCGTAGCCGTAGAGCGAACCCACCGACAGATTCGTAGTCATCTCCGGCAGTGCCGACAGGCACACCGTCACCAACCGCAGTGGATTGGACTTGACCTTCTCCATCACCTGCTGCATCACAGTACGCTGCCGTTCGGTGCGCTCAAAGTCCGCGTTGCCCACATAACGAATGCGGCTATAAGAAAGTGCCTGCTTGCCGCTTAATGTGAGTGTTCCGCCGCCGTCCAACAAGTCATCCTCTCGACCGTCACCCATGATTTCGTTGACCTCACTGATGAGGATCTCATTGACCGCCTGTGCCTCCTCGTCGGAAATGGTCAGCTCTACGCCACCCACCGCATCGATCATAGCGGCAGTGGCAGAGAATGTCACCATCACATAATCATCAATATGCACCTGATAGTTTGATTCGATCGTGTCCATCAGCAACTCTGGCCCGCCGTAGGAATAAGCGGCATTCAACTTGCCGCTGCCATTGCCGGGAATGTCCACATAGGCATCCCGCATAAAAGATGTCATATAAATTTCCCGTGTGCGGCTGTTCATCGAAACCAGAATCATCGAGTCTGAACGCCCACGCTCCACTTCTGGATCTCGAGTGTCCGTACCAATCACCAGCACGCTTTTCACATAGGAAACATCAAGGCTGCCGCTGGTAAAGCTGCGGCTGCCCGTCTCCACGCGCTGCATCCCCAAAATGCCTACCATCGCAATGACGGAGTACAGCACGAAAACTGCCACAATCAGGCAGAGTATGCTCTTAACCACCTTCCCCAGCAGAGAACCACCACGCCTACGCTTCTTCTGCGATGTCGGACGGCGGGCAGGCTCTGCCTGGCGGGTACGGTTGGAAGCCGGCTGGTCGGCAGCCGGCCGACGACTGCCCGATGGCTGTGGGGGACGCTGGGGCACTGTACGCCGCCGATCACCCGGAGCCGCATAAGGGCTGCCTGGCTGGGACGTGCGCCGAGGGGCAGCGGATCGTTCACGGTCGTATCCGCCTGCGGATGGGTGGGGCGTTCTACCCGCCCCACCGGCATGGCCATTCTGTCGATTGACATAGCCATTTCGCCCATTGGAGTAACTGTTCTGCCGACTGGCATAGCCATTTTGTCCGTTGGGGTGGCTGTTCTGTCGGCCGACATAGCCGCTTTGTCTGTTGGGATAGCCATTTTGCCCACTGGAATATCCACCCTGCTGATAGGGATAACCGTTCTGCCTATTCGGATAGCCGCTTTGCCCATTGGAATAGCCGCCCTGCCCATAGGATGTCCCCGTCTGTGCGGCCTGTCGACGAATCTGACTACGATCCATCTGCTGGGTATCATAGGCATCTGAACCATGGGATGAGGCGGGGGACTGGAAGAACATGGTTTCTTCGGCATCGGTATTTTCAGATGATTTGCGGTGTTTATCCATATTGCGTACTCCTTTTCTCTATCGCACCCGCACTGCCAGGGCGGTCAGCACGGTGAAAATCCCATGATAAATGCCCAAAAACTGTGCCGTTAATTCGGTATAAGCGCCGGTGACGATATGAATCATCACCAGGCACAGCCCGAGCAGTGCCGACACTACCTGTAAAATCAAACCCACCTGGGCGGCCCGACGAACACGGCGTGCGCCAAGCAGTAAGGATGCCGCCCCAAAGCCCGTGCCACCTACTGTCATAGAGGCACTCACACAGCCGAGATCGCTCGTCTCCCGCTGGAACAGATGATGCATGGAAGTGGGCACGATTCTCAGCAGATGCTCTGGGAACTGGAACAGACTAGAAAGTCGCTGCAAGGTAACAGAACTGTCCACGCTGCGAATAACCAGGGCGATTTTTTCCTGGCGCAGTGCCTGCATCTGATGGCGCACGCCGGCATCGGCGGTGATAGAAATCGAAAACATCGCAGAAAGCATTCCACTCACCGACAAATACAGTACATCGCCATCGCCCTCTGCCAGTTCCATCTCCCGCGCTTTCGTGGGAAGGCCTTCGATGTTGTGGTTAACCATCATTTCCCGTCCACCGAACAGCACCCGACGATTACGTATCCAGCCACAGAAGCCTGCGCCATCCTCACAGACAAAATCGTCCACGTGCCGCAGTGTGCTGGCGGGGCTGGCAATCATCTCCGAAAACGCATATTGCAGAATGCTGTCGGCGTGCTGCACCAGACTCGCGGCATCAAGCAGCACTTCGTCCACCTTTGCCCCCGAAAAGACCTTCATGCCCTCGATCCGCACCGAGCCTTTGGGGAAGAGATCGGTCGCTTCTACCAGCAGCGCATTGGTGTCATAGAAATCATCCACGCTCTGATAGCCCAGCATGGCACTGTCCGAGGCGGCCGCCTTTTTGGATTCCCGTTCCAGCGGCAGGTTGACCACCAGCACGCTTGCCACACAGCTGCCCGCCGTCAACAACACCGTGAGCAGAAAGAGGAAAAAGCCCAGCCACACCATGCCAAAGTTGGTACCCATCCGGATAAAACTCATACCCAGTGCCACCGCCAGCGAAATGCCAGTAACAATTGGCACCAGCGGCCGGCAGAGGCTGTCTGCCGCATCCGCAGAATATGTATAGCGCAGGATGTCGCAGACGCCCTCTGCCTTGCGCACTGCGGAAACCACGGGGAGGTCATGGATCACACCCTTTGTGAGCATCTCTGCTGTTTCCTCCTGGGAGACATAGGCCAGCACCCGCTTCTGTCCATCCCGGGCAATGACGTTGACATTGCGCAGCGCACGCCGCACCACCAACAGCCGCCCGATAGCATTGACAAACAGTGCCAGTATCGCACACGGCACAAAAAGCCGACCCGTCTCCTGTTGGAACAAAGACGGCGCAATAACACAGAGCAGTGCGCCAAGGGCAGAAGGTACCAGCGGCAGTGCCGCCGCCGTGTCACTGTCCGCATGAAGCCGCACAAGGTTCCAAAGCCCCTTGCGCACGGTGGGAAAGGCAACTGCCCCACCGACTACAGCCATTGCCAGCTGGACGGCGGCATAGCCGCGAGGGGTGAACATTTGCAACAAAAATCCGCTGCTCACCGTTTCGTTTACCGCCATCACTGCCCCCACCAGCGTCAGCAGCAACAGGGCAGCAAAGCGGAAAAACACGACATTGCGCAAACTCGAAAGTGTACGGCGGATGACGCCGAGGTTGTCGGGGTGGCATTTTCCAGCTTCCTCCCCGAACGCATGGCTGCGCACCCGCTGGCGCAGACTGCGCGGCGTGGCCGCCTTCACGGGATTTTCCTGGTAATAATAACCCGTCTCTGCCTCCCAGCGACGGCGGGAAGCGGGGGCTTTTTCCGACATCACCACAGGGTCTGCCGTAGAAAACGCACCTGTAACGGATTCTTTGGCATAGCTGCCCTCTGCCCGGCGGCGTTTTTTCTTTCGTTTCTCCCGGGCACGGGTCGAGTCCTCCATCTGCCGGATGCTGGGCTGATGCAAAGATGATGTCTGCTCCGTTTCGGGGGTAGGGGGCGTGGCAAGCTTTACAGCACTGTCATAACCGCTGCTACCCTGGGTCGTGTAGGCAGGTGGATACTGCCGGGCACCCTCCGCCCGGAGAAAGGAAACCCGCTCTCGCTGGAGAGGCTGGGTAGAAAAGCGTGCCCGTATAGACGGCGGAATCTCTGCTGTCTCGGCCTCACGCACCGCCTTGGACGCATGAATCCGAGAAATGGTGGATTTAATATCCACAAGTTCTTCTTCCGACGGCTGTTCCGGCGGCGTCACCGCTTGATAGCCCGCCTGCGCCTGTGACAGAGGCTTTTTGGAGGTTGCCGCCATCAGCAGCTTTTCCGTCTCAATCGTGCCGTGCGAAAGCGGCTGCGCCCCACTGTGCTGGATGCCAGAGCGTTTCCCGTCCGCACTGTATTCGTTCAAAATTTCTTCCAGTGTAAATTTCTGTTCAGCCATAGTTTACTCCTATTTCGCCCCCTTACCAAACTTGCGAATGCGAAAGTATAAATATCTATCTTTTG